>JAFOXE010000064.1 GCA_017425765.1 Paraprevotella sp.
AATAATCACTAAGAGGAGAATCATCACCAAGAAAACAGCGATACTAACTCCAATAAAATTCATATCTAACATTTGTTTACTCCTCCTAAATTAAAGATTCAACCCAGAGAAACACATAAATGCCAACGCCATCAAACCTACAGTTATAAAGGTAATGCCCAAACCTTGTAGGGGTTTTGGCACGTCGGTGTAGGCCATTTTTTCACGAATCGCAGCCAATCCTACAATCGCTAAGAGCCATCCGATACCAGAGCCAAGAGCATAGGCTAATGAATCCCATACGCTATTGATGGCTTGAGAACTAGTTGCTGCATCCATAGTGATGCGTTGTTGCATAAACAAAGATGCACCCATGATGGCACAGTTTACAGCAATCAACGGTAAGAAGATACCCAATGCAGCGTATAATGATGGAGAAAAACGCTCCACCAACATCTCAACCAACTGAGTAATACCTGCAATAACTGCGATAAACAGAATGAAAGCAAGATATGTTAAGTCGATGCCAAAAATACCATTTTCTGATAATACATAAACTTGAAGAAGGTAGTCAACAGGTACTGTAACCAACAACACGAAGGTTACTGCAACACCAAGACCAAGAGCCGTCTTCACATTCTTAGATACTGCCAAATAAGAGCACATACCCAAGAAGAACGCGAATATCATGTTGTCCACGAAGATGGAACGAACAAATAAACTAAATAAATGTTCCATAATACTTTCTCTTAATTATTATTGTATGTACTTCTTATTACTTTTTCTCCTTATTCTCATTGTAAGCACGATGTGCCCAAATGAAACAACCGAGTAGAATCAATGCCATAGCAGGCATGGTCATCATACCATTGTTCATATAGCCCATTTCGTACACTGCATCGGGAATAATTTGGAAACCGGCCAAACAACCACTACCCAAAAGTTCACGAACAGCACCTACAATTACCAAAACATAAGCATATCCCAATCCATTGGCCATACCATCTAGGAAACTTTCCCACGGGCCATTCATCATGGCAAATGCCTCCAAACGTCCCATAAGAATACAGTTTGTGATGATCAAACCTACATAAACCGACAATTGAACACTAACATCGTAAGCAAAAGCCTTCAACAACATGCTCACAATTGTTACAAGAGCCGCCACAACCACCAATTGTATGATGATGCGGATACGATTGGGAATTGTCTTGCGAATTAAAGAGATAATCACATTTGAAAATGATGTAATGACAGTCACTGAAAGACCCATCACTATAGCCGGCATCAATTGTGAGGTCACAGCCAATGCAGAACATATACCCAAAACCTGAACGGCAATAGGGTTATTCAAGTTCAAAGGTGACGAGAATACTTCTTTATTCTCCTTAGAAAATAACTTACTCATGTATTTCCCTCCTTCTTATATTATTCATTACTTGTTAAAAAAATCATGTACTTCTTCAGACAATCCCGAACCATATTGTTCACACCGTCGCAGGTCAAAGTCGCACCGGTAATAGCGTCACAACGGCTGTCTGCCGATAGACCTTCTACCTTCTTGCCTACTTTAACAACGCTCAAAGCCACGTCCGAAGCATCTTCTGTCAGCACTTTCTTATTCTCAAATTGCTGTTGAAAACCCTCGTACTCAGTGATACGAGCACCTAAACCTGCAGTTTCACCTGCATGAGAGAAGTACGCACCGTATACAGTGTTCTTATCGTCGTTCAATGAGATATAACCCCAAATCTCATTCCAAAGGCCTTTACCCACCAAAGGAATAACATACTTTGTTTCGCCATTTACGGTACATACGTAAATAGGTAGATTGTCAGGAGTAATATCCTTGTTCGCCATTGCAAAAGCAGCTTTATCTTTATCAACTCCCTCGTTAATAACGCTGGCATCAGATTTAATAATACGGTCTGCAACAACAACTTCTGCATATTTATTCTCAATTTCTGTCTTCTCTAAACCACGAAGATTTAAAGCTGCCAAAATTTGACTCTTCTTGTCAATACGAACATTTGCTTCTGATTGAGGTGCTAACAACTGTGAGAAAACAGCCAAAAGTGTAGCCACAATTACCACCACAACACTAGCATATATAATGGTATATACATTTGAGTTTGTATCTATACCTTTTTTCTTATTTGCTGATTTCTCGGCAGCAGTAGCTTCTACTTCCTCAACAAATTCAGAAGCCGGCGCCTGACAAACGGGACATTTAGCCGGAGCGGCATCACCCTCGTGCACATATCCGCACACTTTACATTTAAATTTCTTTGTAGCCATATTCTCCTATTCTTATTTTTTTGCGCGCTTAGCACGTTTGTCAATATTGCTTTGCACCACGTAGTAGTCGATGAGCGGAGCAAAAACATTCATCAATAAGATTGCAAGCATCATACCTTCTGGATAACCAGGGTTGAGCACACGGATAATGATTGCCATAGCACCAATCAAGAAACCGTAGATAAACTTACCTGTTTCTGTACGAGCAGAGGTTACAGGATCTGTGGCCATAAACACAGCACCAAAACAGAAACCTCCAATTACAAGGTGTTGATAGAAAGGCATGTTAGCTGCAAAATTATTGTCCATCTTACAAGCATTGAAGATAAGTCCCATCACGGCACCACCAACAAATACACTAAGCATGGTCTTCCAACTTGCCACACCACTCCACAACAAAATGATGGCTCCCAATGCAATGGCAATTACACTTGTTTCACCAATAGAACCCGGAATCAAGCCTATGATTTGTTCACACAAACTTGATGACACCTGCGGATTAGAAGCAATTTCTCCTAACGGAGTTGCTGCAGTAAACGTGTCAGGAAGATTGTTTCCCAAGCCAAAAATGCTTTCTCTTGCTACCCAACATGCATCTCCACTCATGGCTGAAGGGTATGCAAAGAACAAGAATGCACGAATAATAAGAGCAACATTAAAGATGTTCATACCGGTTCCGCCGAAAACTTCCTTAGCGAAGATTACAGCAAAGGCGCAAGCCAAAGCCAAAATCCACAACGGACATTCTACCGGAACAATTAGAGGAACAATCATACCGGTCACCAAGTAACCTTCCTGAATCTCCTCATGTTTCCATTGTGCTACTATAAATTCAATTCCCAAACCGACGATGTAAGATACAATAATCTTAGGCAACACGGCTAAGAAACCAAAGCCAAACATTTCCAAGAAACTGGCGTCAACACCTGCTGCTTGGTAATTTTGATAACCCACGTTGTACATACCGAAGAAAAGAGCCGGCATTAAAGCTATCACGACAAGCGACATGATACGCTTGCTATCAATAGCATCGTGGATATTCACTCCCGACTTCGAAGTTGCATTCGGAACGAATAAGAAAGTCTCAAATCCGT
>JAFOXE010000065.1 GCA_017425765.1 Paraprevotella sp.
AAGTAGGAGGTGTATGTCTGTCGTGATTTGTAATTGTGTTTAAGCGTTATAAAATTGTTTGTTTCATGGTGTATATGTTTGTTTGATGTGCTATCGTGATTTTTTTAGATGTTCTTGCAGAAAAAATGAAATGCGGATGTGTTACTACTGAATTGTTTTTCTTATTTTTGCAAGATATAGAAATATTTTAGCATTTACGTAGAGAAACACATACAAAACTCAGTTTATATATATGACCTTAATCATCGTAGCATTCCTTTTGCTTGGCTATTTCTTTATTGCCACAGAGCACATCACAAGAATCAATAAATCGGCTACGGCTATGTTCTTGGGCGTAGTGGGATGGATATTGTACATGTACACCGGTAGTACCTATGTTCGTTCTATGTATCCGGCAGAATATGCTCATTTCCTGAATGGACAATGCTCTACCGCTGAGACCGTAAAGACTTTCATTGCACAAAATATATTTGTAGATTATACGGCTTACATTTGTGGTATAGTACTTTTCCTCTTGGCTACGATGTCGATTGTTGAAGTGCTGAATGTAAACGGATGTTTTGATTTTATTCGGGGATGGGTGCGTACGCGCAACAGTCGTCGATTGTTGTGGTCGTTAGTTGCCATCACCTTTTTGCTTTCGGCTAATCTCGACAACCTTACCACCACCGTGATGATGTTGGTGGTGATGCGTCAGATTGTGGCCACCACAAAGTTCCGTATGTTGTATGGTTCTGCTATTGTGTTGGCTGCTAACTGTGGCGGATGTTTTACGGTGATTGGTGATGTGTGTTCGTTGATGTTGTGGTCGAAGGGAACGATTACCCCTACTGATTTTGCTGGGGCGTTGGTCGTACCGTCGCTAATTGCTACCATTATTCCAACGTATTTAATTTCACGTAAGTTGCCCGAATCCATTGATGTGGAGAGCCAACATATCTATTACCGTGGTGATGACACCGTGTTGCGTCCGTGGCAAAGAGTTCTGATGTTTTTTGTGGGTATAGGCGGTTTGTGGTTTATTCCTACATTTCACAACCTTACCAAGTTGCCTCCCTTTGTAGGTGCTCTTTGTGTATTGGGATTATTTTGGGTAATCAACGAGATTTGTAACCGCAAGTTGATTCGTAGTAATCAGCCGGTGCACCGTACCATACCACGTTTCTTGCAGTATGAAAATCTACAAAACATATTGTTCTTTATTGGAGTGTGCTTGGCAGTGGGTGTACTTTCCGAAACCGGTGCTTTGCGTGTGGCAGCCATGTGGTGCGACGATAAAATACATAATACTTACGTTGTGGGTATCGCTCTAGGTCTTATTTCGTCAGTGTTAGACAATGTGGCATTGGTGTTTACTAGTATGTCGTTATATGATGTCACGGAGTATGCCTCAGTTTTACGTCGTATTGATCCTGAATATGCCAATTTCTTCTCTGTAAACGGACAATATTGGCACCTTATTTCCTTTTGTGGTAGTGTGGGTGGATGTTTGTTGCCCATTGGTTCGGTGTCGGGATATGCTTTAATGAAGAGCGAGGGGGTGACCATTTGGTGGTATTTCCGTCACATCACCTTAAAGGTTTTGGCGGGTTGGTTGTTGGGCCTAGGTGCTTATTATTTAATTGATTTGTGGGTGCGTTGATATGAAAACAAGGGGTAAAGAATGGTTTGCCAAATATTGTAAGGATTATTGCTTGGGTTTGGTGGTATTACTTTCTGCATTGATTTTGGTGAGTGCCTTGGTGCAAATTTTTTGTTTTTCGGAGGTTTGTTTACAAGTGCGTACTTACTATAGCATCGTTGGCTACTTCTTTTTTGTGGGAGTGGCCGACTTTGTATTCTATGCTTGGGGAAAAGAGCCTTTGAGTTGGAAGATATTTTTGGTGCTTACGATGGTGCTTTCGGCAGTAGGCATAGCCTTTTTGCCTGTGTGTGCCCCTTTGTTCTTTGGGCAGATGATGACATTTTGCCTTGCCGAAATTTTATATAACGCATGGTTTTACCGTCGCATCCGTCAGTAAAACTTTTACTTTTTATTGATATCCAAACCTCTTCGTTTTACTCATGAATATTGATGATTTTGGTAAGTTGCTTTCGGCGCTGCATCAAGGCATGTACGAACGAGAGCAAGTGGTAGCATTATCGCTTCTTACAGCCGTTGCCGGCGAGAGCTTGTTTCTTTTAGGTCCTCCGGGTGTGGCTAAGAGCATGGTGGCTCGTCGACTCAGAAAGGCTTTTCGTAATGCTTCATCGTTCGAGTATTTGATGTCGCGTTTCAGTACGCCCGACGAAGTGTTTGGTCCGGTTTCCATTTCCAAATTAAAAAATGAAGACCGCTACGAGCGTTTGACAGATGGATATCTTCCTTCTGCCAATGTGGTGTTCTTGGATGAAATATGGAAAGCCGGTCCTGCCATACAAAACACTTTACTTACGGTGCTTAATGAGAAAGTGTTTCGTAACGGAAGTCAGGAAATTCGCATCCCTATGCAAGCGTTGCTTGCAGCTTCTAATGAGCTACCGGCTGAGGGTGAAGGGTTGGAGGCTTTATGGGACCGTTTTCTTGTTCGTGCGTTAGTGACGGGAATCTGTCGCGACGATTTGTTCGATAGAATGATTACTGAAACAATAGAAACAGAGGTGGAGGTGCCCGAACCTTTGAAACTTGACGAAAATCTTTTGAATAATTGGCGACAGAGCATACAAAATGTAACGGTGGGTGAAACAATACTTTCCTTCATACACCATGTTCGTAAAGCGCTGATAGAACACAATACTCAATGCATCAATGGTCGTTCCGGCCGTGAAATTTATGTGTCGGACCGTAGATGGAAAAAGGTGGTGAACCTAATGCGGACCTCAGCCTTTCTGCACGGGCGTTCACATGTGAGCTATGCTGATGCGTGCTTGTTACTCAACTGCTTGTGGAATCATCCTGCGGATAAAGATGTGCTCGCCGAAATGATGAAAAATGCACTCGTCACCACGCTCGAAGAAGACGTACGTGTAACACTCATCCACATGCGCATATCGTCGCTTCGAGATGTACAGCTTGTTCGCTCTACACCACGGTGTGTTTTTAATGCTTCCTACAAGAAAGTTCAATCGTTTTATTATCAGTTGGTTACAAGTTATAGTAAACAGCGGATTTTAATCTATATTTCCGAATTCGAAACTTTGCGTGCTGACGAACCTCAACCCTTTATTCTTACATCTGATAAACGCAATAAAGGTGTACAGATTCTACGTAAATACCAAAAAAGTAAGCATCCGGGAATTTTCCCAAAGGATATTTTGTATGTAAGACTTGCAGAGGATGGTGTTTGGGTGAGCGATCATCATTATCCAATAGTGAAGGAGGAAGGTGCACAAAACGAGGTGTTGCAGCAGTGCGGTGCTCAGAGTATTGATAATAACGATAGGGTATTACTTCAGTCCTTGGAACAAGAGGTGTGCGAGTCGCGTAAAAAGTATAATGATTTACGCGAACAAGTGTTAGGCCAATCTGCTAATCATTTCTTCTTGAATACGGTGGAGCAAACATTGTTGCAACATGCTTTTCAAAACGTGGCACATACACTGGGACAAGTAGAACACGAAATTTACGA
>JAFOXE010000066.1 GCA_017425765.1 Paraprevotella sp.
AGTGCAATGTCGAACACGAACTCGAAATCTTCCATTGTATCGAAGTCGATGTTGGGTTGACGCTCTTCGCTTACCATTGGTTCGCCCAATATATTTACGTTATTCTCACGGATGTAACCGTAAAGTTTCTCGCCTAACAACTTATTCACCTCCTCTGCGGTGATTTCCTTACCGAAGCGCTTTTTCAAGATAGCCATGGGCACTTGTCCGGCACGAAAGCCCGGCATGCTAGCCTTCTTACGATAGTTTTTAAGAGCGGCCTCCACCTTTGCTGCGTAATCCGCTTTCTCCATCTTAATAGTAAGCACAGCGCTTACTTTGTCAATGTTCTCTAATGAAATATTCATTTCAGGTTCTTTTTATAATTATATGATTATTATTCCTTATTATATTTATAAGAGCGTGCAAAATTAGTCTTTATCTTTCAAATTATCAATACAGCATTATAAAAAACCACTGTTTTCGATTAAATGAACTACATAAATCGTGCCACAAACGGTTCTGTCAGTATGTTTTTATAATCCTTGCGCGCTTTTTTCCTCGTCTATCTTTTGGAAGTCCTTCAATCTCAACACGAAATGGTTGGTAAGGTATTTAGCACGTACCACTTCGTTAGCAGCCAATTCGGGCGGTGTACCCTGGAATAGGATTTGGCCTTCGAAAAGCAGATATGCACGGTCGGTAATACACAATGTCTCTTCCACGTTGTGGTCAGTAATCAACACACCGATATTGCGCTTCTTCAGTTTCCATACGATATACTGAATATCCTCCACCGCAATAGGGTCTACACCCGCGAAGGGCTCGTCAAGCATAATAAATTTTGGATCAATGGCCAAGCATCTGGCAATCTCTGTACGGCGACGTTCACCTCCCGACAATTGGTCGCCCAAGTTCTTACGCACCTTTTGCAGGCGGAATTCATCAAGCAAGCTCTCCAACTTCTCGCGTTGATACTCACGAGGCTTTCCGGTCATTTCGAGCACCGAGGCAATATTGTCCTCTACACTCATCTTACGAAACACCGACGCCTCTTGTGCCAAGTAACCAATACCGTTGCGGGCACGCTTGTACACAGGGAAGTTCGTAATTTCCAAATCTCCGATAAAGATGCGTCCGGAATTAGGCACTACCAAACCGGTGGTCATATAGAAAGAGGTTGTCTTTCCGGCTCCATTCGGACCTAACAAACCCACGATTTCACCTTGGTGCACATCGAACGACACGTTGTTCACCACCGTACGTTTTCCGTACGTCTTTACCAAACCTTCACTTCGGAGAATCAGATTTTCGCTTGGTGCATTGTTTTGCAAGTTCTGTGCATCCATATTCATATACTTTTGCCTGCAAAAATACAAAAAAACTGGTGAAATTGCTTATCCTTAGGCGAAAACAATTCGTCGCCTTATGCTTTTCGATGGATTTTCACTACTTTTGTGCTAAAATCAGAGCATCTAAATCATGTTAATCGTCAAGAGTTTATCCACCTTCGGACGTTACCTGGAACTGATGAACAAAACGTTCTCACGTCCGGAACGAATGCGAATGTTCTTTAAGCAGTACGTTAAAGAACTCAGCCAATTAGGTGTAGATTCCATCGGCATCGTCTTGCTTATATCGTTGTTTATTGGGGCTGTTATCTGCATCCAAATCAAGCTAAACATTCAAAGCCCTTGGATGCCTCGTTTCACCACAGGATATACCACGCGCGAAATCATGCTCTTGGAGTTTTCTTCCTCCATCATGTGCTTGATCCTAGCAGGCAAAGTGGGGTCGAACATTGCGTCCGAAATAGGCACCATGCGAGTGACACAACAGATTGATGCTCTTGACATCATGGGGGTTAACTCGGCATCGTTTCTCATTCTGCCCAAAATATTGGGGTTAGTTACCATGATGCCTTTCCTAGTATCATTTAGTATCTTTGCCGGCATGGGCGGCGCGTACGCCACGGCCATCATTGGCAATGTAATTACCGTAGATGATCTTACCTACGGACTTCAACATGACTTTACCGAATGGTACGTATGGATGGGTATCATCAAATCGTTGTTCTTTGCCTTTATCATCACCAGTGTGTCGGCCTTTTATGGCTACACGGTAGAAGGAGGCTCGTTTGAGGTAGGCAAGGCCAGCACCAACTCTGTAGTCAGCAGCAGTGTTCTCATTTTGTTTGCCGACGTATTTCTTACTCAAATACTATCGTAATGATTGAGGTTAAATCTTTATATAAGTCATTCGAAGACAAGCAAGTGCTTTGCGACATCAACGCAACGTTCAACAACGGAACCACAAACTTGATTATCGGACAAAGCGGTTCCGGTAAAACCGTATTAATGAAGTGCATTGTAGGATTGTTTGAGCCCACAAGGGGCAACATTTTCTACGACAATCGCGATTTTGTGGGTATGAATAAAATCGAAAGAATTAAACTTCGTCGCGAGATGGGCATGATTTTCCAGAACGCAGCCCTTTTCGACTCGATGTCGGTACTGGAGAATGTAATGTTTCCACTTGACATGTTCTCAAACGACACCTACACAGACCGTTTGAAACGTGCCCGTTTTTGCCTTGACCGTGTCAATTTGTCCGACGCAGAAAAGAAATTCCCGGGCGAAATCAGTGGTGGTATGCAAAAACGTGTAGCCATAGCTCGTGCCATTGCACTGAACCCTAAGTATTTGTTTTGCGACGAGCCCAACTCGGGTTTAGACCCCAAGACCTCGCTCGTTATCGACGAACTGATTCACGACATCACAAAGGATTTCAACATCACCACCATCATCAATACACACGATATGAACTCGGTGATGGGCATTGGAGAGAACATTATTTACATATGCGAAGGGTGGAAAGAATGGCAGGGAAACAAGGACCAAATCATGACTGCCACCAACGAAAAGCTCAACAGTTTCATCTTCGCATCCGACTTATTCCGCAAAGTAAAAGAGGCCAACAAATAGTTGACCTCTTTTACTTTTTTTCAATGTGTTTTTATTCTCTACAGCAAACCATTTCCAAAGGCACATCACCCAACTCCGATGCTATCTCGGAGAAAGAACTTTGAAACGAGCCATATATCTTTTGCGTACGCGACAATGCATAAAGTTCCACGATGGCTTCTTCTATGCCCGCCTGTGAAGTGCGGTCGGCTTTCTCGTCCGAACAAATAATCCGATTGCCGTAGCGTGCACGCATGTCTTGCTTAACCTCCTCCGAGTCGGTGGCCAAATAAATTCGCGTATCCGCACATCGGCTGATTTCTGCATCCAATCGTTCATAGAACAATTCCAACGGACTTGCTTGAATAGCTTCCACATGATCGGTACGACGCACATGCACGCCCACCGTGTGCGAAGTGAATCCCTCACAACGCTTATCTATTAGTCTTTGCAGTGCATCCACCGGCACAAACAACTTTTGCAACGTACGGTGTGCATAAGCAAAGAACTTGCTATAGGTGGCCAAATAGACATCCCGACCGGCGGCCCAGCGGGCAAAATCA
>JAFOXE010000009.1 GCA_017425765.1 Paraprevotella sp.
AACTTCGAAAAGGGGCGTCATTTGCACGCAATGCAGGACTCTGTATTTGCAACACGCCTTACGTCTATTTTTTTGATTCCGATGATGAGATGTCGCCGGATTTTGTAGAGAAGGTGACGGACTTAATGAATTCGGACTTCGATTTGATGTGTTTTCCTGTGCGTCAAGTTCAGAATGGAGTAGAGCAGAAGAGAGTTTTTCAATCATATGCTGCTGCATACGACCATATACTAAATTCCATGTTGAGTACACAATCAATGCTTTTTCGCACCGATTTTTTGCGTGGTGTAGGTGGTTGGAATGAATCGTTACTTACGTGGGACGATTGGGAATTGGGTGAAAGAATATTGTTGCATCATCCGCGTGTTAAATGGTTGCCGTCGTTTTGTTTTCATCGCATCTATGTGCATCATGAAAGTATAACGGGCGAGGGATTCTCTTCACGTTTGGAATGGTTGGCTAAGGCCATGGATGCAGCTGTACAGAATGTACGCTCTTTATTAAAAGAAGGTGGTGAGCGCAAAAAATGTTTGCGTGCTTTGTTCTATCGTTATGCTATTTTACAAGGGCACTTGCGTGCAGAAAAGAATATGAATGGTGCGTTGGAATGTACTTTGCAAGCCAATCGTATTTCTGTTTCGTGGTGCGAAAAATGTATATGGAAGGCTTTGTCGTGCTATGTGGCTCATGGTGGGCGTGGAGCCTGGCGTATGGCCAAATTTCTTTTATAATTAGCAAGTGCTCCAAAAGTCGATGTATTTCTGGGCAACTTTTACATAATGATGATGCTTTTGGACGTATTTCTTACTTTGTGCAGAAAGTATGGGGAGATTTTCGGGATGTTGTAACAATCTTTTTTCCATTTGAATGAATACATCTTCCTCATTTGGCTGTACGTTGATTGTCGGGCGCAGTTCTTTTTCTCCCAATAGCTCGTATCCTTCTTCTTCGCCACCACCTACTGTTACCAATCCCTTGCACATAGCAAGTAAGGCATTCATGGCAGGAGTATAGCCATAGAGTTGATCCAACAACACATCGCTGGTATTCATTAGTTTTTCGTATGTGGCAAAAGGAACCGATTCTACACGTACGATTTCCATACGTTCCGGATATTTTTCTTTCAAACGTTCCAGGGCCCGAAGCATAATGTTAGTTCCTTTATATTCGCTTCGCTCACGTTGAATTCCGATAAAAAAGCGTATACCATTATATTCGGGATGGCCTTGCAAAGATGTTACGTTCTCCGGGTTAATAGGAAAGGGAATGAAACACGTTTTTTGTGGAAAGATGGGGCGATAGCAAGCGTCGTATTCGTATAAACCGGTTACGATGCCGTCGCAATCTTGTGCTATCCATTGATTTAACCTCCCTTTTTCTCCATGCAGCCAGTCGCGGATGTAAAGGTCGTTAGATTCGTTGTGACGTATCCACGAACCGATGTTGAAATCGGAATATCTGAAGGTTTTGCAGTCCAAACACGTCTTCACCCAATAGTAATCCATACCGAACGCAGCCATGATTATCTTCTTGTTGTGTCGACGGAGATATTGGTAGAATGGACGGATGCGCTCGGCCTTTAGTTCCAAGAACATGGGATTGATGATTTGTACCACATCGTATCCGCGCAGTTTGGGCAACAGTTTTACAACATCTTTCAAGTATCTTAATGCGCTAAATGGTTTATCAAAGTGTCTTTTTAGGTTGATGTCGCGCTTGTAATTTTTCCATACATCGCCATCCGACACCACGGTTACGTTGTGACCTAACTCGCGAAGTCCTTCGGCCAGGGTCCAATGAACATTACTGTATTCTCCTAATAAAAGTATTTTCATTTGTATGTGTATCGGTTTTGATGTATCCGAATTTGTTGTACGGATTGATAGAACAAAGATAGGTAATTTCTCTTTAATTATCTTTTAGATGAGGATATAAAAAAACTTCGAGGGAAATGGATTCCCCCGAAGCCCACTGTTAGTTGGAATGGAATAAGTATAAACTTAGTCTAACAGTGTAATATAGCAATTACTATTATGAACTTTGTGTTGTTTTACGTAGACAATTATCCTTGTTTTGGATGTTTGCAAAGGTAAGTAAAAATTTAGTAACTAAAAACTTACCCTTCCCATTTAATATATTTTAACAAGATAGTATTCTTTGCGTATTATTTTCGCATTGATGTAACATATTGAAAATGAGAATAAAAACACACGCCCGAGTTGTCAAAAAAAGACGCTCGGGTGTGTGCTATTTACATGCTCGCCTCGATAAATTTAGGCGTAGGTGTATAGGCCCTATAGACCTACGTGTGTTTTTACGTTGTTGATGATGTATATTCCGGAAGGTAATGAGATGTACGTCTTGCCTACTTTGATGTGTCCATCGTAAATCTGTACACCGGATATATTGTATACCTTCAGTTGTGTGTTTTTTGTGGCTGTCACATGGATACCCTTTGCATCGGGCGTGATGATTAGACCGTTGTTCTTGTCAGACGTTGCCGACTGGATTCCGTCTACGATCACTGGACGATAGGTGAGTTTGAAGTGGTCTACACTCCACCAACCGCTACCGCTGGCAAGTATTCCTGTAAAGCCTAACGTAAGTTTAGTTCCACTTTCAATGGTAATTGGTTCTAGTTTCACTTCGTGCCATCCCTTAGTATAGATAGAACCTTCCGGATTATTTACTCCTGTACCGCTTAATGAAGCGGTGTAGTGGGTGAGTACACTATCTTTATCTGTGGTGGCGTTCAAGTTCAAATTCACCTTTTCAGAGCCGCGAATCATGGCGCTGATAATATATTCGCCTGCCGGAAGATAGTGCAAGGTTTGTTCTAGTTTTGCATTCAAACCAGAACCATTCCACTTGTTCCAATAGGGGTTCGATGAGCTGCCGTCAAATGCCTCGCCTGTGTTGTAGTCTATATCTGATGTGGTCCATCCATAGCTGTCTTTACGATTGCAATCAGCGTTGACAATTACTTCGGAAGCATCGGCTTCTGTTTGGTTTTCGTTCCATGCAAAAATGGCCTTGTATCGTTCGTCCGATTCCTCGCGCGCATACTTTATAAATGCATCGTATCCTTGTGGAAGAACTTCTTCGAAGCTGCCCACATAACGTAGTTTGAACTCGTCGGCACCAGCCCAACGTGCACTCATACGACCTATGTTCTTAATACCGATGCGCAGTGACCCGTTGGCAACTGCAATTTGGTTGATCGTTTGTCTTTTGCTAAGATCGAGTTGTCCATCTTCGGTTACGGCCGAGAAATATTCAATTCCGTCGGCATGTGCATATAATCCCATACGTCCGTTCACTGTAGCGCCTTCCACATTGTCTATTGTGTTGAAACAAGCAGCTGAGAGTTCGTAGATGCCGGCCGGTAGATCGGTTATGTCTTGATAGTAATCGAAGTTAATATCTTGTGCAGTGGCATTCCATACCTCGAAATAGGTGTCGCCGGTAGCTTTGGTATATCCGTTAGCGGCTGAGCGTGTGCAGGTCCAACCTTCTACTGAACTCTTGCTTCCGGTTGTGATATTTGGATTTTCAATGTAGCCGAATGTCTTGGTGTTGCTGGTGGTGCTACCGCCTAATGTGGTAGTGGCCACTACGCGGAACTCGTCCGTTTCAGTATCAATCTCTGCAAGATCGAAGTAATAGTTGTTGCTGGTGTTGTCAAATTTATGACGTGCAGTTTCTGTATACCAATCTTCCCATTGTCCGTCTTGATTCTTTCGTTGGATGACAAGTTGATCGGTAACGTCACCATTCGGATTGTCCACGGTAAATAAAACCTTTCCTGTTGTGGCATTGATACTGCCCTTTAAGGTGATTTCCTTGATGCTGGGTGCCCACCAAATAGGTGTAAATTGAACTTCAGCATTATAAGCAAAGGTTGACTTGTTGTCGCGGTAAACTTTACCGGCAGGCGTAATAGAACCATCATCCGGACTGATAACAGAGCGATGAGTTTCCACCCAATTGTAAATGGCGTAACGTTCTACAAAGCGACATGTGTCCAACACATTCAGAATTTCTTTTATAGCCTTGCGTTGCTTTTCAAGTTTTTCATTCCAATTGCTAGGCCAGCTTTCTGTAGTCCAGTTGGCACCGTTGTTCCATTCGGTAATCCAAATGGGACGCTTGGTGTTTTTGTATATTTCCTTAAGGCGGTTGTACCATGCTTGGGCATTTGCAGCTTCATTGGTACCCCAATAGCAGTGCATTACCACGAAGTCGCATCGATACGACATGTCGTTGCAATGACCAATGTAGTTGTTTAGCCAGCCGGCATCGGTAGGAGCAGGCGAACCGATACGCATTCCCGATGCTTGGAAGTCTGGAGTCATGGTACATGATTCCCATTCCGAGATTACGCCACCGCATGAACATTGGTCGGAGGTGTGTTGTTCTGCATGTTCAGGCTCATTGAAGCTAAGAACATGGGTTGCGTCCTTATGGCCATTGATTTGATTCATTGAAGGCCAGAATTTATGTTGTCGTATAGGGATGTATTCAGTGTCGTATGTAGAAGAACGATCGGCACTCCAGGTATAGAACCAGGTGGCACGCAAGTCTTTACAATTTTTAGCGATTGTGCTGTTTCCGGAGGTGCTGCACCATCCCTTCTTAGACACATATTGCCACTTCTTTACGTGTACCGATGTGATTCTTCCGTATAGTGCATTGGGCAATACCGGTACCATAATATCGTGGTGATCGGCCACGTAAACGCGGCTGTAACCGCTACCATCCTTACCACTTGCTACTGTTGCCATGTAGCCACGCTTCAAAATAAAACTGCGGAAGGTGTTGCTGTGAGTGCTGAGGTTGTTGGCGCCAAGACGCAAAGAAAGGCTGGTTCCGGAATATGCCTCACCGGTATATCCTGTAAATGGAGTAATGCTTGTAGAGTATGGCATTACAACTGCACCATTTAGATATATACCTACGCGGATGTTGTTGTTGATTTCTGCAGTTTGACCATTTACCTTGAATGAAGATAAATATTTGCTTACCACCTCGGAGGGTAGGGTGTTATCAAAAATTACCCACGCCTTTTCGTGTCTAAGGTCGATTGTGGTGTTGGTAATTGGATTTGTTTCTTGAATAATATGGTAGTCTATAGGTTCGTCGAGTGTAATGGTCTGATCGCTCAACGAGATGGCATAATGTAACTTGTTGCCGTGTTTGTCATATTCTGCTTCCGACTCGGTAACCGCCTTTGATGTGCTAATCATTTCGGCACAGTATGACTTCAAGTTGCTACCTCTAAGTATGGCCCATTCAAATTCAGTGCCCACAGAGGTGTATTGAGGAACGGAATAGGTTGCTAATTCGGCAATCAACGTTTTATTTTCATAAATAGAAATTATGTTGTTGCTATATGTGAATATGTAGTCGGCCGATTCTGCATGTGTCGCTTTAGTTGCATAGGTCTTATCGTTGACATTCATAAAACCCGGCTTCATTTTGATGACAACTCCGTCACCGTTGGCTGTGCGTAGAATCATGTCGACAGAGTCGGTTTCAGTCTTAAACATAACACTTTTTAGTGCAACAGAGAATTCCTTGCCCATGTTGGCATCGCGGGCAAGCAATAGAGTTTGTGCACTATAATCTGTACATTGAACCAGTAGGTTACGTATGTTTTGTGCTGTGCTTAATAATTGTTGTGCTGTGCTGTCCTGAGGGCTTTTGCAAACAACGTTTGCACTCTCAATAGCTTTACGTAAATTAAAACGGGTGCGTACGGGGGCTTTTACGTGATCAATCTCCGGTGTTCCATCAGCAATAGCATTCTTAAGCTCTGTTAAGGCGTATTTATGATATGACTCTTCAAATGTACCTTGTACCTTGAAGATGTGCCAGGTAGATAAATCTCCAAAACTCTTATCATAGAATACGCTAACGTAAGTATCGTTCTCTTTACCGCTATCACAACCTAAATATTTTGATGTAGATTTACGGTTGCTTAGCTTACCTATGGTATTTGGAAGTACGCGCCATTGGTATATATCCTGAGTGTTCTTGCTACTTTGTAGCTGAACTCCATAACTGTTTGAACTATTTGCGTTAAGGTATTTTCCGCTACTTTTTTGCTTTAGATGAAAATATCCTTGTGTCGGTGCGTTCTCTGCAATAAAAATATATGAGTCGGCATTATTATTTGTACCGTGGTTGGAAAGGCCCGGGGTGCTGCCGTCGGATTTTTCGCCCAATGTTTTCCCGTAATAAGGATGATGAATAAAATAAGCATTTCCGTCCTCTATTTTGTAGATAGATGACGTCTGTGCTAACATAGAATTTAGGCCACAAAGGAATAGTATTATGGCCGTGATGCTTTTTTTTCTCATATTAAATTTGATTAGTCGCATTGTTATCGTGCACAAAAGTACAATTTTTTATGCTATATACAAGTGCATGTAGTTAATTTTTTAGCAAAAACATATTCTGTTGATATGTGCTTACATATATATCTTTTATGTGGTGATAATTACTAGTTTGCTTAAAGTGTGGAAAAGTGGATTAAACGATGTTTTTTGCTTGGAGTCGTACAAATAATATTGTACTTTTGTACAATAACTACAAGTGCGCCTTAGACGAATGGAAGAAACTGTGAATAAAGATAACGCCGGACACCATGATTCTGATGCTTCATACGACCACGTATTGAAGTATACCGGAGTATTTGGTGGTGTGCAAGGACTTACGATGTTGATGTCTATTGTGCGCAATAAGTTTGCCTCGGAATTACTCGGTCGTTCAGGTATAGCATTGATTGGCATCTACAACAGCATTGCTACATTTATGTCTAGCACGTCAAATCTGGGAATACCTTTCAGTGCTGTTCGAAATATATCCGAACTTTTCGAGAAGGGTTCGGAGAAGGAGATAAAGCAATATGCATGTGTGGTGCGTACATGGAGTTTGTGGACCGGTTTATTAGGTTTTCTTTTGTGTCTATGCTTGTCGCCGTTGATTAGTTACCTGTCGTTTGATGGCGATATGTCATATACATTGCAAATTTGTATGATAGCGCCTATGGTGTTTGCTTTGGCGATTACCTCGGGTGAAATATCTATATTGAAGGGCTTGCGCCGCTTGAAACGTGTGGCTATTATTTCCGCAGCAGCTGCTTTTGTCACTTTACTCTGTACTTTACCATTTTTCTATCAGTGGCAAATAGCCGGTATTATCCCTGCATTAGTGGTTAGTACATTAGCGGTTATGTGTGTACACTTGTATTTCTCGTTGCAGGTATATGCTTGGTACGTTGAGCCATTCTCGGCATGTATTTTCCGACAAGGAATGGGTATGGTTAAATTAGGGGTGCCGTATGTGTTGGCTGCAATTGCCGGTTCTCTTTCTGCTTTGGCTATCCCCGCTTGCTTGGTTAAATTAGCATCTCTAGAGGTTGTGGGCCTATATCAGGTTGGATATGGCTTGATGGTAACGTATGCGGGAATTGTGTTTGTGGCTGTAGAAGCAGATTACTTCCCCCGGCTATCATCCGTAAATCATGATGTGGAAAGACTTAATAAGGTAATAAACCAGCAGATAGAGGTTTGTATCTTGTTAATAGCTCCATTTTTGATTTTTTTTATTACTTGCATGCCGTTGGTCATTCGAATGTTATATACAGAAGAGTTCTTGAGTGTAACGAATATGGCTGTATGTGCCTCATTTTACATGTTTTTCCGTGCGTTGGTGGTACCTATAGCATACACAGCTTTGGCCAAAGGTGACTCAGTGATGTATTTGCTCATGGAGGTGATTTATGATATTGTTTCTGTAGCAATGATTGGCGTAGGTTTTTATTATGGTGGATTGATGGGAACGGGTGTTGCCTTATCGTTGGCTAGCTTGTTCGATCTGCTGATGATATTCTCTATATACGGTCGCAGTTATGGATTTAGATTCTCACCTTCGGCCCTTCGTTTGGCCTTGTTGCAAGGAACTTGTTTGTCTTGTGGAGTGATATTGTGCTTGCAGCCCAATGTCTGGATTAAGTATATAGGATGTAGTGTTGTTTTGCTTCTTTCGCTGGTAGTTTCGGTGGTGTTACTACAAAAGAAAACCACACTACTAGGCGATTTTAAGAACAAGATAATCCGTAAATTTATACGCCATGAGTAAAGTGTCCCTACTTGTAGCCGTATACAACACGAAGAGTTTTTTGTCTTCTTGCTTAGACTCTTTGTTGCAGCAAACGCATACAGATATTGAGGTCTTGTGTGTGGATGATGTTTCAGACGACGGAAGTTGGGAGCTATTGTGCCAATATGCACAAAAGGATAAGCGCGTGGTTGCGGTGCGACAAACCACAAATCAGGGACAGGCAGTGGCTCGTAATCGCGCACTGCAGATGGCAAACGGAGAGTTTGTGGCGATGGTGGACAGTGACGATTGGTTGGATTCGGATGCCTTAGAGAAGGCACTGAAAGTGTTTGAGGAACATCCACAAACCGATGCGGTGCTCTTCGATTTACAACTTTACGATGAACAAACCGGTGGAATCTCCTCATATTCTTCTGAGTTTGACACCGCGGTGTTGTCTGGTTATGATGCGTTTCGACTGAGTTTGGATTGGCAATTGCATGGCCTATATATGATAAGAACAAGCCTGCACAAGGTTTATCCATTTGATACCACATGCAAGCTTTTCAGTGACGACAACACTACTCGAATGCATTTCCTTCACAGCCGAGAGGTTCGAGGCGGAGGTGGAAAATATTTTTATCGAAAGCATCCTGAGTCAATGACAACAAAAGTTTCGATGTTGCGTTTCGACTATTTAGAGGCCAATTTAAGTATGCGTTTGCAGATGCTTAGGGAGAATGTTCCTGTGGATAGTCTGTTTCTTTATGAAGGTCATCGTTGGCAGAATTACATAGGTATGTATTATTTCTATTTCATGCACAAGAAACATTTTACTATTGGAGAGCGTAAGGAAATAATGGGTAGGATGAAATATATCTTGAATACCTTCTCAAAAGAAGAAGTTCCCAAGGAAGTGAGAAGAAGAATAGGATATCGTATAGTCCGTCCTTTCGCTTTGTTCCGTGTACAAGAAGAAATCTTTTTTAGAATAAGAGGTCTTTTGGGTAGAAACATTTGATTGTAAAT
>JAFOXE010000067.1 GCA_017425765.1 Paraprevotella sp.
AATCGCCCGGCGCAGGAAGCATCTCAGTATGCTGAGCAAAGTAGGTACCCATCTCTGGGAAATTACCGTGCGATGCATTCTCCAAACCGATGGCTTGAAAATAGAACTGCGGCCCCACTACAGGAACAAAAATGTAAATGAAGTAGTAGATAAAGAAAGAACACATGATGATGAATGTAGCTTTCTCGTATTGTGCGTAACGACAGAAGAAATAAAACAAAGACACGAGCAAAATCATCGGATAATAAGCGAAATAACCCATATTAAAAGGCTCGCTGAACCAAACCTCAGGGCAGGCTTCACTAAACCACAACGATGGCTGCCCACCAAACAATATTTGCTCCCATTCGGCAAACAGATGGTCGAGATTTTGAAATACACTATTGAACTCGTAGGTTTCAGGATACCAATAGGCCAATAAACTCATCTGTGTCGTTACTCTTGCAAAAAGAGTCAATCGGCAAGGGCGTAAGGCATACAAAAACCACAACAATGCTGTTCCACCCAAAATAAAACCACGACCAACAAGCATTTCAACAGGATTTCTCAAATCATCCCAAAGCACCATTACAAGCATGGTGGTAACAGCCATATAAACTAAAGCTATCCACTCTATAGCCAATAGTCCGCGGTGCTTTCCACTACGCAACGCCGGAAAAATTTTATCTAACATATTCATCATAACCATCCTTCTTTTACATACCAAGCTACAGACTCCTTCACGCCACGTTCCAACGTATATTCGGGTTTGTAGCCTAACTCTCTACATGCAGGTTCCACATCACACTGCCAGTTTCGCTGACACAAAATGTGGTATTTATCGGTGTTGAGTGTGCTGGTCTTGCCCAACCATGTACTTATAGCTCCCACCACCATGCAAATCAAACGTAAAAACCATATAGGTGCTTTAATGTGCAGCACCCACGGATTGCCCAATTCACGTTGCAATAAATCACTAAAATCACGACTACCATATACCTTACCGTCACTGATAAAATAGGCACGGCGTACTACATCGGAATCAATGGAACGATACACAGCCTGCACCAAATCACGAACATATACAAAGGTGATTTCCTGCGGTTTATATCCCACTGCAAAGTCTATATGTTGCTTTATACTCTGCGCCATCAAGAAGTAATCCTTCTCGCGTGGACCATATACACCCGTAGGGCGCAAGATGACATAAGGGAAGGTGTCGGAAAGTTGTTGTAAGAATTTCTCTGCCTGCAATTTGCTCTGCCCGTAGGCGGTATTGGGACGGGGAATATCCGTTTCGACGATAGGTGCATACACAGTACTTGAAGTTTTATTAGTATCCTTCACAGGTAACTCACGTATAGTACCATATACACTCAACGAACTGATAAAAACGAACTTTCTAGGCACCATATCAAGACATTGCAAAGCCTCAACCAAATTCTTGGTTCCCTCATAATTCGTTCTAAAGAAATCTTGTTTGCACTTGCATTTGGTAGCTCCGGCCGCATGTACGATAAAGTCCCATCCTCCAAACTCAGCTTTATATTGCTCCAATTGTTGATGCAAAACCTCGGCATTTTCCAAATTCAGTTCTGCAAAACGAATACGTTCGTCGCTAAGATACTTCTTGCTACTTGAACCACGCATTCCTGCCCACACTTTCATGCCACGAGCAAGTCCTTCCTCGACAATGAAACTTCCGATGAAGCCACTAGCTCCTGTTATCAGTATTTTCATTATAATATTGAAATTATTGTATTCTACTTATTCAGAGCATACACTCCGTTTACCTTCACCGGTTCCACATGAATACCCACGTGGGTATTGCCGCCGTACTTCACCTTCAGTTCGCGCTCAATTCGCGACGATTTTTCATGTGCCTCTAGAAGGGTTAGATTTCCTTCCATGCGCACATGCATTTCAATTGCATATCGGCTACCTATACGACGAGTACGCAGGTTGTGCACCTCGCTAACCCCATCTATGTGCAGTGCCGTTTGTTCTATTTCGTTCTCTATTTCTTCGGGCAATGATTTCTCGGTCAACTCGTCTATACAAGGTCGCAACAACTGCGCAGCCACCTTGATAATGAATATACTGACTACCACCGCAGCTATAGGGTCGAGTACATGCCATTCCTCTCCCAAGGCAATAGCTCCACCAATACCCAATGCTGTACCAATGGATGAAAATGCATCACTACGATGATGCCATGCGTTGGCAATCACTGCTTGCGAGCCAACCTTTTTACCTACACGAACAGTAATCTGATAAGTTATCTCCTTAAGCAGAATGGAAACAACGGCAGCCCAAAAAGCCAACATCCCGGGCTCGGGAAGAGTAGCTCCTCGGCACACACTGACCACATTTTCTACTCCACCCCAAAGAATGTCCAATCCCACTATCATCAACACGGCTCCGATAACGGCAGTTGCTAGTGTTTCGTATTTTCCATGTCCGTAGCCATGGTCTTTGTCCTGCGGTTTTCCTGAAAAACGAACAAAGAACAATACAACAACATCTGTAGCAAAATCGGACAAAGAATGCACTGCATCAGCCAACATAGCTGAACTCTGACCCACAACTCCAGCCATAAATTTGAATACCAAGAGCAACACATTGACAATGCCTCCATATATGGTTACATGCAGAATGTCTTTTTCTCGTTTTGTAGTCTTCATGTCATAATACTGTTAATGTGTGCAAATATACGCTTTTTGCACTAAAAAAGAACGACACACGTGCTTACCAACACTAATTATTTTGCTATATTTGTGTGAAAGACCAACCTATGAAAGGATTTTAATATATAAGGATAACATGAAAAAACAAAGCAAAAAGAAAATCACACGACTAAAGAAAAAAGATATTGCCATCCTGCTGATGGAATTGTTTCAGCAAAATCCGGACAAGAAGTTCGAATTAAAAGATATATTTCATCACCTTAAGCTGAAGACACACCCTGCAAAACTTATCTGCATGGATCTTTTGGAAGATTTGCTGCAAGACGACTATATTAAGGAAAGAGCACGGTATAGTTTCCAACTAAATTCACAAGATCAAGTTATGGAGGGTACTTTCCAACGCAAAGCTAATGGTAAAAACACCTTCCTACCCGATGATGGTGGCGAACCTATTTTGGTGGCCGAACGTAATTCGGCTCATGCCATGAACGGTGATCGAGTGCGCGCCACCTTATTGGCTCGACGCAAACATCATGTGCGCGAGGCAGAAGTAATCGAAATTCTAGAACGTGCCGACAAACTATTCGTAGGTAAACTGAAAGTTGATAAGGATTATGCCTTTTTACTCACAGAAGATCGCACGCTGGCCAACGATATTTTTATCCCCAAAGGCAAACTTAAAGGTGGAAAGACCGGTGACAAAGCGGTTGTAAAGATCGTCGAATGGCCGGAACACTACAAAAACCCCATCGGACAGGTAATAGACATCCTAGGGGCAAGCGGTAACAACGATGCTGAAATGCATGCCATACTTGCTGAATATGGTTTACCCTATACCTACCCCAAAGCTGTGGAAGATGCTGCCGACAAAATAGAACCGGGCATCACCCAAAATGAAATAGACCGTCGTGAAGATATGCGCGAGGTTACAACCTTCACCATTGATCCGCGCGATGCCAAAGATTTCGATGACGCTCTTTCCATCCGTAAGTTGAGCGACAACCTTTGGGAAGTTGGCGTACACATTGCCGATGTGTCGCACTACGTACCGGAGGGTAGTATTATAGATAAAGAAGCCGTAAAGCGCGCCACCAGTGTCTATTTAGTAGATCGCACCATACCGATGCTTCCAGAACGTTTGTGTAACTTCATCTGCTCGTTGCGCCCAAACGAGGAGAAACTGGCCTATAGCGTCATCTTCAAAATGAACGAGAAAGCCGAAATAAAAGATTGGCATTTGGCGCATACTGTGATACGAAGCGACCGACGCTTTACCTACGAAGAAGTGCAAGCCTTACTTGAGGCGAGGGGGGAAGCTTCGCCGGAAGACTACCATGCACCAGGCGACCGAGCAGCAACCCCAACTCCGGGAAGCCTCAACGCATTGCCAACCGAGCATTTCGAAACAGAATTAATTACACTCAACCGATTGGCAAAGCAGTTAAGAGCCAAACGATTTGCGAACGGCGCTGTAGACTTTGAACGATGTGAGGTGCGTTTCGACATCGACGAGAAAGGACGCCCTCTAGGTGTATATTTCAAAATGTCGAAGGATGCCAATAAACTTATCGAGGAGTTTATGCTCTTGGCTAATCGTATCGTAGCAGAAAGTATTGGAAAAGTAGAAAAAGGTAAGAAAGCCAAGACTTTACCCTACCGTATCCACGACCTTCCAGATCCGAACAAGTTGATGAACCTAAGCGATTTTGTGCTTAAATTCGGATACAAATTAAAAACAGGAGGGGCGAAAGCCGATGTAAGCCGAAACCTAAACAAACTGCTTACCGATGTACGCGGAACAAAGGAGCAGAATCTAATAGAAACCGTTTCACTAAGAGCCATGATGAAGGCCAAATACAGCACCCACAACATCGGACACTATGGTTTGGCTTTTGACTACTACACCCACTTTACATCTCCCATCCGACGATATCCGGACATAATGGTGCACCGTTTGCTGACGCGATATGCTGATGGCGGACGAAGTGGAAACCAAGAAAAATACGAAGCACTGTGCGAACAAAGTAGCGAAATGGAGCAAATAGCCGCCAATGCCGAGCGCGCCAGCATAAAATACAAACAAGTGGAATTTATGTCGGAACGATTAGGTCAAATCTTTGAGGGCACCATCAGCGGAGTAACTGAATTCGGTTTGTACGTGGAAGTGAACGAAAACAAATGTGAAGGAATGGTACCTCTGCGCGACCTTGACGACGACTACTATGAGTTTGACGAACGAAACTTCTGCTTGTGGGGACGAAAACATCATCGCAAATACTCATTGGGCGATGCTGTGAAGATACGAGTGGCGCGTGCCAACCTCGACCGCAAGCAATTGGATTATGCTCTAGTAAAAGAGTAAATATAATCTAGGTAATTAGCAACATAAAGCTTAAATTCCTAACTTTGCATCATCATTCCAGACCTACGTCCTGAACTATGAGCCCAAAAAACATTCAAATTCAAACGCAACAACAAGTACAGACTCTTTCACCCCAACAGGTACTTCTCGTAAGAATGTTGGAAATGCCGGTTTCTGAACTTGAGCAACGCGTTAAAAATGAGATGATGGACAACGGTGCATTAGAAGAGAGTGATTATTATGATGAGAACGACCGCTCATACTCTGAGGATGAAAGGAACTATGAAGAGAGAAGCAACAAAGATTCCGAAGAAAGCTATAGCACATTAGAGTCGTTTCTCGATACCGGAAGTACTCCCTCTGCGGAACTCAGTCAAGCCCTAGGCGACTACAACTCGGCTGACGAAGTACCAGATTATCTGCTCCGTAGTCACAATTACAAGGATACGCCCGAAAACATCGAATAT
The DNA here is from genome assembly GCA_017425765.1 of Paraprevotella sp. Taxonomy (GTDB): domain Bacteria; phylum Bacteroidota; class Bacteroidia; order Bacteroidales; family Bacteroidaceae; genus Paraprevotella. Next base: position 5,496 of record JAFOXE010000067.1, read on the forward strand.
AGTGATACGGCGTCATTTTATGAGCAGATGAAGGAACAAATGGGAGAATGCGAACTGACACCCCATCAGGCCGAGCTAATGGAGTATCTTATCGGCTCCTTAGAAAATGACGGCCTACTGAAGCGCTCCCTTTCTACCTTGGCCGATGAATTGGAGATTTATCATAACATTGAAACGACTGAAGCAGAACTTAAACAGGTGTTGAAGAAGTTGCAACAGTTTGAACCTGCCGGAATTGGAGCACAAAGCCTGCAAGAATGTCTGTTGCTGCAGATTGAACGGGACGAACATTTTCATTCGCCCCTAAAACAAACAGAACATCTTATTATTGAGAAGTACTTCGACGAATTTACTCGCAAGCGTTGGGACAAAATTCAGCAAAGACTAAAACTCACTGACCTGGAAGTCGAACAGTTGCAACGTGAAATCAAGCGTTTGAATCCACGTCCAGGTAGCGCCCTTGGCGAGATGGTAGGACAAAATCTACAACAAATCATTCCCGATTTTATAGTAGAAACTGACGACGAAGGTACCATCACTCTATCACTAAATCAAGGTGACGTTCCAGAACTACGTATCAGCAACTCTTTCCTCGACATTCTGAATCAGTTGGACGGTCAGAAGAGCAAACCGGCGAATAAAAGCGAGAAGGAGGCCTTGCAATACACGAAGCAGAAAATAGAAAAAGCACAGTATTTTATTGAGGCCATTAAACAGCGTCGCCATACGCTTTACACCACGATGCAAGCCATCATTCAACTGCAACGTCCCTTCTTCAAGGAAGGCGACGAAATGCTACTCAAACCAATGATACTAAAGGATGTTGCCGAGAAAACAGGTCTTGACATCTCCACCATCTCACGTGTAAGCAATAGCAAATATGTACAAACCAACTACGGCATATACCCCCTAAAGTGGTTCTTTAGTGACGGGTATACAACCGATGATGGCGAAGAAATTGCCACGCGCAAAATACAACAAACCCTTAAGGAACTCATTAACGAAGAGGACAAGAAACAACCACTTAGCG
>JAFOXE010000010.1 GCA_017425765.1 Paraprevotella sp.
ATTTCTATGCGTATGCTCAAATGAAGAAGTTGGGCAAGGCAGATCAATTAGTTGTATGTGTGCCTAGTGGAAACTTCGGAAACATTACAGCTGGTTTGTTTGGTAAAGTAATGGGACTTCCTATTGCTCGCTTTGTGGCAGCGAATAATGCCAATGATATTTTCTACAACTATTTGCAAAGTGGAGTCTATTCTCCACGTCCGTCAGTACAGACTATCGCTAATGCGATGGACGTGGGTGATCCCAGCAATTTTGCACGAATCTATGATTTATATAAGGGAAATCATAAGTTGATTTCTTCAGAGATAGAAGGTACTACTTACACTGACGAACAAATTGCAGAAACTGTACGTAAATGTTACACTGAGACCGGTTATCTGTGCGATCCTCATGGCGCTTGTGGCTTCCGTGCGTTGCAAGAGAACTTACGTCCCGGTGAATACGGCGTATTCTTAGAAACAGCGCATCCTGCGAAGTTTAAGTCGACAGTGGAAGAAATAATCAACGCGCCAGTAGATATACCGGAAAAGTTAGCTGCCTTTATGAAGGGAACCAAACAAAGTGTACCCATGGCCAAGGATTTTGATTCCTTTAAGGCTTTTTTGATGCAGCAATAATTGTTCTTTTGTGATGATGGTCCGGATTGAAAATGAAAAAGGACATCTTTTAATATGTACAAAAAAACTCCCGACAATGCAGTGAAGAACTACATTTCGGGAGTTTCTAATATGTATACTTATGTGTGTTTAATTACCAAAGGTTAGGTGGGTGTCTGTAGCATCCACAATGATAGGTTGGGTGTTGTTGATGCTTCCTGAAAGCAATGTTTTTGAGAGATCGTTCAACAAATATCGTTGAATGGCTCTCTTTACAGGGCGTGCTCCATATTCCGGGTCGTAGCCCATATCTGCGAGAAACGAAATTGCTTTTTCGGTAAGTTGCAGGTGAACATTATTGGAAGCCAACATCTTTGTGATGGAATGAATTTGAAGTCGTACCACATTTTTGATTTCCTCCTCGTTGAGAGGTAAGAACATAATGGTTTCATCAATGCGGTTCAAGAATTCAGGACGTATAGACTTCTTGAGCATATTCATTACTTCTGTTTGGGTGTCTGCGATGATTTGTTCTCGTTTGTATGCATCCACTTCAAGTGCCCACTTGTCGAACTGACTTTGGATGTATTCGCTTCCCATGTTGCTTGTCATGATGATAATCGTGTTTTTGAAGTTCACTGTTCGTCCTTTATTATCTGTCAATCTTCCATCGTCAAGTACTTGTAAAAGAATATTGAAGACGTCAGGATGAGCCTTTTCTATTTCATCGAACAATACTACGGAGTACGGTTTGCGACGTACTGCTTCGGTTAATTGTCCACCTTCATCATAACCTACATATCCCGGAGGTGCTCCAATCAATCGCGAAACACTGAATTTCTCTTGGTATTCTGACATGTCGATTCGGGTCATTAGACTTTCATCATCAAAAAGATACTCAGCTAATGCTTTTGCTAATTCTGTCTTTCCTACTCCGGTGGTGCCAAGGAATATAAACGAGCCAATAGGGCGTTTGGGATCTTGCAGTCCGGCACGACTTCTACGTACAGCGTCGCTCACGGCCTGAATAGCCTCGTCTTGTCCGATGACACGCTTGTGCAACTCGTCTTCAAGATGCAAAAGCTTCTCTCGTTCGCTCTGCAGCATCTTACTTACAGGGATGCCTGTCCAACGACTTACAACGTCAGCAATATCTTCAGCCGTTACAACCTCTTTAATCATGGCATCTGTACCTTGCGTTTCGGTAAGTTGCTTTTGTATGTGTTCTATGCTGTCGTTTAGTTCTTTGAGCTTCCCATATCGAATCTCAGCCACTCGACCATAGTTCCCCTCTCGTTCTGCTCGTTCTGCTTCAAACTTAAGTTCTTCTATTTCTTGTCTATATTGCTGAATTTGATTGGCTAGTTGTTTCTCACTTTCCCATTTAGCCTTATACGAGTTTTCTTGTTCTCTAAGTTCTGCAATTTCTTGATTTAGTTTGCGAAGCTTTGTTTCGTCGTGTTCACGCTTGATGGCTTCTCGTTCTATTTCAAGTTGTTTTAGGCGACGTGAAATCTCGTCCAACTCTTCGGGTACAGAATTTCGCTCCATTCTTAGCTTGGCAGCCGCCTCATCCATAAGGTCTATTGCTTTATCCGGGAGAAAACGCTCGGTAATGTAACGGTTCGAGAGTTCCACGGCCGCAATGATGGCATCGTCTTGAATGCGTACTTTGTGATGATTTTCGTATCGTTCCTTAAGTCCACGCAGAATGGATATTGTACTTAGTGTGTCCGGTTCGTTTACCATCACAGATTGAAATCTTCGTTCTAGAGCCTTATCTTTTTCAAAGTACTTTTGATATTCGTCTAATGTGGTGGCTCCGATGCTGCGAAGTTCGCCGCGTGCTAATGCTGGCTTAAGAATGTTGGCCGCATCCATGGCGCCTTCACCTTTTCCGGCACCTACAAGGGTATGAATTTCATCGATAAACAAAATTATTTGTCCTTCGCTTTTTGTTACTTCGTTAATTACGCTTTTTAAGCGTTCCTCGAATTCACCTTTGTATTTAGCTCCTGCTATGAGAGCACCCATATCGAGCGAGAAAACTTGTTTTTGCTTAAGGTTTTCGGGTACGTCGCCTCGTAAAATGCGGTGCGCCAAGCCCTCCACGATGGCAGTTTTACCCGTACCTGGCTCACCGATTAAGATGGGATTATTCTTTGTTCTTCTGCTAAGAATTTGTAATACACGACGTATTTCTTCATCGCGACCGATTACCGGGTCCAACTTCCCTAGGTGTGCCTCTTCTATCAAATTTTTGGCATATTTACTTAAGGATTGGTAAGTATCTTCGCTGGTTTGCGAGGTTACTTTCTCACCCCCACGGAGTTCGTGGATGGCGGAGTTCAACTCTTTTTCGTTTATGCCTGCATTTTTCATGATTTCTGAAGCATTGCTTTTTACGAGGAGTAGGGCTTGGATGATAGGCTCGAGTGAAACAAAATCATCACCACCTTGTGTAGCTATGTTTTGTGCCTTTGTGAGCACTTCGTTGCTTGTACGCGAAAAATAGCTTTCGCCACCTTGAACGTGTGGTAACGATTCGATTTGACTGTCGACGAGTCGTACGAACTGGTTCTCGTTACTGCCCAATTTACGGAACAAAAAACGTGTGACGTTTTCTCCCTCTTTTAAGATTCCGCTAAGGATGTGTTCTGGCTCAATCACTTGTTGTCCGTGTTGTTGTGCCTTATTCACCGCC
>JAFOXE010000068.1 GCA_017425765.1 Paraprevotella sp.
AGCTGATTAGTTCTTATTAGGTACATTTTTGCCGTAAAATCCGTAGACGGACGATGCGATAGTAGTGCATGTAGCCTTAATGTGACGCAAATGTGAATGTGGCAAAAAAGACACGAGCATGTAGAGGGTATGTACATGCTCGTGTGGATGAAACGAGGCCTAGGCCTTGATGCGTTGAGATGAGCATCTGTTTTCGAGGGAGGTGGGCGTGTAACAAAAATCGGGAAGAAGCCCTGATTTGAGCAATCTCCCCGATTGGTTATGAAAAGGCGGTGTTCCTACGACAATAGGAGGATGGCCTTTATGATTTTTGTTTTTATTTGCGTACTCCGAAGGTGAATTGTTTGAAGTATACTTGAAGTTCGTCCGAGGTGATGTTGCTCAAACGAACGAAACGAACATCGGTAGCGGGTAATCCGCTTACGCTAAGGTCTACACTGCCGGCTGCTTGAGCTAATGTGGCCACAATCCAGTTCACGCCGTCGGCACTGGTTTCTACGCGGAACTTATCGGCAACGTCTTGTGTGCCTAGATTGATGCGCATGTTGTGCACTTGACCATAGCTTTCCATGTGAATGGTAACGTATGCACCGGCTGGCCATTTGATTACCTCGTTGGAAGGAGAAACGCGAGCTTCGCTGTGGCGGCTTTGCACGGGTTGCTTGGCCAATTGCGGCACATTGCTTTCTAATGTATATGGGTTGTAGGTGGCACGAGTGTCCAATTGAGTGCCGTTGTTCTTATTGTAGCGTTCCGTACTCAAGGCGAACAACTCGTTAAGAGTAGGTAAAAGGATGAGGCTGCCGGTTTTTATCCCCGGTTGATAGGGATTCTGATTTTCGGTGGCGTCGATGCGATACATTTGCTTCAGTAGGGCACGCGCGCGGCGATAGAGCACATCGAAACGTGGACCACGACCGCTTTTTTGAGTGGCATAACACATGGTCATCACGGTTTGGCCGTATTCTCCCAGCAACTTGAATTGGTTGAGCCATGGGGTAACCTCCTCTACAAAGTAAGGTGCTTCCTCGTTGGTCAGAAGGATATCCGATGCTGTTACAATCTGGCTAAGTTCAAAAGTCAAGCGCATAAATGCCTTCTTGTCCGGCTCGCCTTTGCGGTATGATTCCAATACTTGCTTTAACACCGGAGTAAGTTCTGCACTTTCTTCACGACGGAAACCATGTCCGTTGGGTCCGAGGTCGGAGTTGTGAGCAGCAAAGGTTTGCAGAGCTTTATAGTCGGTTGGCATTAAGTCGCGCAAAGAATGTTTCCATGAAGTGATGCTATCGTAGGCTTGTAGGTTCCAGGCATAGTCGGCCACGCTGTAAAGAGCTATCTTTGATGCTTCGGCACGCTCCATGGGGTTTGCCACGAACCCCGACATGTCTTCTTTAATATCCAAACCATTTCCGTAAACAGCGCCGAGGAGTAGGTGGTCGCGCACGTAGTCACTCACGGGGAAATTCCACCAAATGTAAGCCTTACGTTTTAGAAGTGGGTTGATCCATTCCATGGTTGGTTTGTCGATACATGCAATTACACGGTCGCCCGTCCACATGATTTCAATGCCGGGATTTAAGCGGTTGCCGAGCGTGGTAAGATAGCCACCTTTCACGTTCGACCAACTCTTGTTGTACTCGGTCGGACACATAATGAGTGGGGTAACGTCCTTCTTTACCTTTACGAAATGGTCGTCGATGTAGTTCAATAATTCGGCTTGGCGATCGGCCTTTGTTCCTTCGCCTGATATGTCGTCGAAGAACACCGCAAATGAACGAACGCCCAAGGCATACATGTTTTCAAATTTTTGAATCAAAGCGTCGCGGTCGGCCTCGTTCCATTGAATGTCGCGTCCCGGATGGATGGCCCACACAAAATCCACTTCGTTTTGGCGTGCAGTAGCAATGAGTTCGCCAATTTGAGCTGCTTCCTTCTCGGGGTAAGGCTTGCGCCAGTTAGGCGAGGTGTGGTATGGGTCGTCTTTCGGACCGTAAATGTAGGTGTTCAATTTGTTTTTTCCATAGAATTCCAATTGGCGTAGACGAGCGGCGTGGCTCCATGGAGTGCCATAGAACCCTTCTACTACACCGCGGAATGCAATGTCGGGGAAGTCGGTGATGGTAGCAACGTTCAAACTGTCTTCTTGTACAAGTTGTGCAAGAGTTTGCAAACCGTAGTACATACCACGATTGTCGCGACCGGCCACAACAATTTGTTTCGGCGTGATGTTCAAATAGTATCCTTCGGCTTGTGTGGGAATCATTTTTTTGAACTTGTTCACTGCTTTATCACCATATTTTCCGATGAATACGTTGAACTTGCTCTTTGGAGAAGTAGAACTGCCAATAATGGATTGTAGCTTGTTTGTGATCAACGAGTCCACTGCACCATTCATTCGATATGATTCGGGCAAGGCAATCTTGCTGTTCTCAATTTGTGCTTTTTGTGGGGTAGGCTGCAAATGCAACTCTTGTGCATGGAGGTATGCGCCCATGGCACCACAAAGGGAAGTTAGAAATAGAAAGAATATCTTCTTCATGTTTGAATCAGTAAAAGTAAAGCGACCGGCTCAGTAGCGAGCAGGCCGCTTTATGGATGTGTGAATATAAATGCTTACTTCAGACAGTCGGCAATGAATGCTTTCATCTCCGGAGTGTGTGCCTCTACACTTTGCAATAGGGCAAATTGGTTCTTGGTACGCACCAAATTATGCTCAGGATATTTAATCTTGTAGTAGGTATCACCGTTGATGTAGTCTGCAAGGAAACGCACGCATTGCATATATGGGAATAGTGCTGCGGCGTAGGGAAGATTCTCAATTTCAGTAGGAGTAAGGAAACAACCGGCCGACTTCAAATAACCTTTGGTAAAGGCTTTGAAGATGTCCATGTTGAAGCTTACTTTGCTCAAATCCGGCTCGTCTTCTTCGGCGGTATTTGCACCGGTGCGCAAGAAGTCACCGTAGTCGGAGAAGATGAAATTCGGCATCACAGTGTCAAGGTCAATTACGCATAGTACGTTGTCGTTCTCGTCGAACATCATATTATTAACCTTTGTATCACAATGGCAAATGCGCTTGGTCAAGGTGCCTTCACGACCCATACGTTCTGCTTTGCACATCTCCTCAGCACGTTTCTCTATCTCATCTATAAGGTATTGAACCTCTGATAGGCGACCTGCTTTGTTGTCCTTCACCGCATCGCGAAGTTGTTGAAGGCGGAATTCCATGTTGTGGAAATCCTTGATGGTTTCGCCTAATTGAACCGGAATGTCGGCCAACATGGCTTGGAAGTTACCAAATGCTTCTCCAGCTGCGCAAGATGACTCGGGATTAACAGCTTGCTTAGTTATGGCATTCGGGATGAACACCATGATTCGCCAATAAGATTCTCCATTAAAATAGAAGTATTTATCGCCTGATGTCAATGGGACGAAGGTAAGCACCTTGCGGTCAACATCGCTTTCTCCTTTTTCTACCAACTTTGCTCGGATGTGAGATGTAACAGACTGAATGTTGTTCATCAACATCTCAACGTCTGGGAATATAGCATTGTTGATGCGTTGAAGCACGTAGTTAGGACAGTTGTCCTCGGTGGTGATAACACGGAAAGTATCGTTTATCAAACCTGCGCCCAAGGGGGCAATTTCGGCAATTGTACCTTGAATGGCAAATTGGCCTACAATCTCTTTTAATGTAGCTTGGTCCATTTTATAATAATATGTATAGGTTAGTATTGGTTTACCATGGGCAAATATAAGACTTTTTTATAATCTAACGGAATAGAAATGTAGGATTTACGAAAAAAAATCAAAGAATTTTACGAAATGAGGTGTAGGCTTCGCATTTGGATCGTGTACATCTAAAGTGAAGGAGCTTATGGAAATGATGCTTGAGGATGAAAATGTTGATGGAAATACATGAAACTCAATGCTTGCATAGTTAATCTTTGTTAAATAGGGGGGGGGTAAGTGTGATTTCTACACTCATATCTTGTGAGATATCTCTAATTCTGTATCTTTGCTGATGTCATTTGTAGGTGTTCGTGTTGTGAGAACACCTAAACAATAAACAAATGTCAAGATAATAATAAAGGGTTAAATAAAGTATTCTCTGGAGAGGGAAGCAAAAGGTAGTTTCTACACCTATGTGTTGAAACTACCTTTTTTACATTTGTATGTAAAGTGTATCTGACAAAGTTTTATATCTTTAACAGATATCTTGCTTCCCGTAGTTGCACTCGATGATGCGGTCGGCCTTGTTGTATTTGCTATTTCCTTCGGTATTGCAAGGTCACTTGGCACCGGTGCTGTAAACGTAACCTCTGTTATTCTTGAAC
>JAFOXE010000069.1 GCA_017425765.1 Paraprevotella sp.
AACCAACCTACAAAATGTAGCCGAAGCATTGGCCGAGGATTACAGAGAAATGTTCGGTAGTAAACTTAAGGTAATATATAGCGCTACAGAAAAAGAGCCAAAAATTGGTGATATAGTACTTAAATTACAGAAGGACGAGAAACTAGGCGAAGAAGGATATAAACTAAACATTACCTCACACATTACCCTGTCTGCCCAGAATGAAGTTGGTGTTTATTGGGGTACCCGTACTATGCTGCAGATTTGGGAACAAAATGAAGGTCTTCGAATCCCACAAGGTAACATCGTAGATTATCCAGATTACGCCATGCGTGGATTCATGATTGATTGTGGTCGTAAATTCATTCCACTTGAATACCTACGTCGTTATGCCAAAATCATGTCATACTACAAGATGAATACATTCCAAATTCACTTGAACGACAATGGTTTCCCTAAATATTTCAATCACGATTGGAACGAGACCTATGCAGCATTCCGAATGGAAAGTGAACTATTCCCAGAGTTGACGGCCAAGGATGGACACTACGGGAAGGCAGAATTTCGAGATTTTCAGAAGGATGCAGCAAAAGATTATGTAAATATCATCCCTGAGATTGACGTCCCCGCACACTCACTTGCATTTACGCACTTTCGTCCTTCATTGGGTACAAAGGAATTTGGTGTGGACCACCTTGACCTAACCAATCCCGAAGTTATTCCTTTCCTAGATTCTCTTTTTAGTGAATACTTAAGTGGTGAAGACCCCGTATTTGTGGGAAAACAAGTACACATCGGTACTGATGAATACTCAAATCGAAAGAAGGAAATAGTTGAAATTTTCCGCTCATTTACCGACCACTTTATCCGCGAAGTTGAAAAATATGGCAAACAAGCTGTTGTATGGGGTTCGCTCACTCATGCTAAGGGCGAAACACCGGTAAAAGTTGACAACGTGTTGATGAGCGCATGGAGTAATGGTTTTGCCAACCCTGATTCTATGATGAAGTTAGGCTATAAAATGATTAATATTAGTGATGGATATACCTATATCGTACCTGCAGCAGGCTACTATTATGACTATTTGAATACCCAATATTTGTACGAACATTGGGCACCGCACAACATCAACGGTATTGTGTTTGAAGAAAAACATCCTGGTATCATAGGTGGTATGTATGCAGTATGGAACGATGTTTGTGGCAATGGTATCAGTGTGAAAGATATTCACCACCGTGCATATCCGGCACTTCAAACCATAGCAGCCAAAACATGGGGTGGGAAATCAGGTGCTACTCTACCCTACGCCACCTTCAATACCAAGCGTATTCTTCTTAGCGAAGCCCCTGGTGTAAATGAAATGGGAATCATTAAGGGTGAACCTAATTCAACTGTATATAGTGAAGCCGAGGTTAAAGCCGAGAAAGAATATGCTCACGAAGAAATAGGATATAACTATAGCGTTACCTTTGATATCGAATACAAAAACGAAACAGACGGAACCATTCTTTTTGAAAGTGAAAATGCCAAGTTCTATTTGGCCGACCCGATTAGCGGTATGTTAGGATATTCTAGAGATGGATACCTCAACACCTTTAAGTATAGCGTACGTCCTGGCAAGAAGGAAACACTTCGGATTGAAGGCGACAACAAGGCTGTACGTTTGTATGTTAACGGAGTTTTATTCCAAGAATTAGGTTACGAAACACGCATGGCTGCTGACAAACAACCTTGGAGATTCGTCCGCACATTGGTGTTCCCGCTGCGTAAATCCGGAAAGTTCAACAGTATTATAAAGAATCTTAAGGTTGACAATTACTGCATTTCTACACAAAAGTAACTAGTTCAACAACTAAGATTAAATAGGCTTTGCATACGTGCAAAGCCTATTTTTTTGAGATTAAAATAAAAATAACACAAGCAATATAACGCTACATTTTGAAATATGTTTATTTTTGTAAGGAAGCACAACAAACTAAACATCAATATACTCATGAAACACACGACGTTACTTTTATCATTTTTCATTTTATCAATCACGCTACATGCAGAAAACGCCTGTGAGGAGTACTATCTGATACAAACACAAAAGAAGCAGCAAACAATTGATTGTTTTGGTGCCTCGGACGCATGGAGCATGCTACACGTAGGTCTGTGGCCCATCGAGAAGCAACAACGAGTTGCCGATTGGTTGTTTAGTACGAAGACTGACAAGGACGGCAATCCTCTTGGTATCGGACTAAGTTTGTGGCGTTTCAACCTGGGTGCCGGTAGTGCATATCAAGGAAAAGAATCACAAATCAGCAGAGGCACACGCACCGAATGTTTTCTAATGCCCGACGGAACATACGATTGGAATCGTCAGGCAGGACAACGCAACTTCTTGAAATTAGCAAAAGAAAGAGGAGTTAATCAATTTTTAGCATTCCTTAATTCTCCCCCAATCTATTACGCCGAAAATGGACTTGCCACTAATACCGGACGCGGTGGGAGCCTGAACCTAAAAAAAGATTGTTACGACGATTTCGCACGATTTATGGCCGACGTGATTGAGGGCGTAGAAAAGCACGACAGCATACATTTCTCGTATATTTGTCCTGTAAATGAGCCTGATGGTCATTGGAATTGGCAAGGTCCAAAACAAGAAGGATCACCAGCAACTAAATATGAAATTGCCAATCTAGTACGCATCATGAGCAAGGAGTTCTCGCAACGAAACATTCGTACAGAAATACTCATCAACGAGTCATCGGATTATCGTTGCATGATGAATACTCATATGACCGACCATCGCAGAGGCTACCAAATACAATCGTTTTTTTGTCCTGACAGCACGGAAACCTATGTAGGTAATCTACCAAATGTAGCCAAAAAAATTGCAGGACATAGTTATTGGACAAATACCCCACTCCATAACCTGCAGGGCTATCGTCAACAATTACGAGATACACTAAACAAATATGATGTAGACTTTTGGCAAACAGAAACATGCATCATGAGTAACGACACGGAGATAGGTGGCGGAGGCGGTTACGACTTCACAATGAAAACCGCATTGTATGTAGCTCGAATCATCCACTACGACTTGGTGGTTGCCGGTGCGCGAAGTTGGCAATGGTGGAGAGCTATGGGCGGTGATTATAAAGATGGTTTGTTACGTATGTACACCAACCGAAATACGTTAAATGATGGCGAAGCGAAGGATTCGAAACTACTATGGGCCATGGGCAACTACAGCCACTTTATTCGTCCTGGAGCAAAAAGATTACAAGTAGGCATCCAAAACGAACAGCTACATGTGGAAGTTAACAAGGCTACTAACCCCAAAGCCCTTATGTGCTCTGCCTACGAAAATGTTGACGGAAGTAAAGTAATAGTGGTAATCAACTACGACACACAAGATCATACCTTCCGATTTAAGACAGATACACACGAAGAACAGACATGGAGTGTATACCGTACCTCGGATAATAACAACGAGAACCTATCATTAATTGATAATCGATTCAATAATCAAACATCAACACAGCTTCCTGCACGCTCCATCACCACTTTTGTATGCTCTGTACAATAGATAAAAAACACACGAGCGTGTAGAACATATCTACACGCTCGCCAAAATGCAACGAGATGCTGATGTATATAGCTACTACATCAGCATCTCTTTTTATTGACACCATGGTGTTAAATTAAGCCTTTCTTCGCAAATTGAAAATAAATTCCAGACCACCATCGGCTACAGACTTGGCATAAATAGCACCTCCATGAAACTGAACCGCATTTTTCACGATGGCCAACCCTAATCCGGTTCCTCCAATCTTTCTACTTCTACCTTTATCCACCCGGTAGAATCTCTCGAACAAGCGCGAAAGATGTTCTGCGCTCACTCCTACTCCGTTATCTCTAAAACTAAAATAGACTTCTACCTTATCTTCGTAAAAACAATTTATTTCAATAGTATGTCCTTCACCGGCATAGGCTAAGGCATTGTCCATTAAATTACGGAAAATAGAATAAACAAGCGATTCATTTCCCATTATATCAACATGTTGCGGTAGTGTAACAAATACCTTCATATTCTTCTCGCGGATAACAAGCTCCAATTCATCTATAATACCTTGCACTATGTAAGAAACATTCATCGGCGCCACTTCAATAGATTGTGATGCTTCGTCAACTCGCGTAAGTATAGTTATATCACGTAACAAATTGGTGAGTCGGTTGCTTTGTGCATAGCTGCGTGCGATGAAACGATGTTGTGTTTCAGTAGCCATGTCGGGATTATTGAGAATAGTTTCTAAATAACCTTGTATACTACTTACCGGCGTTTTAAGTTCATGAGCCAAATTTTGAGTAATCTGTCGCTTCATCTGTGTTTGCTCCTCCTGACGAGTTACATCGAATATGGACAATTCAAAACTACCATCAAGAAATACGACAATGGTAATTGAAAAAACAAATCCATTCTTCACTATTTGTACATGCTTCTTACGACTGGAAGCATACTTTTCTTCTACATTACGCTCCGCATTTAAGAACATGGTCAGCTCTTCCAACTCCTTGATTGTAAATACATCTTCTAATTGATTTATATTGGCATCTGAAATCAAATTCATATATTGCATAAACAATGAATTCGATAGAATAACTGTACGCTTGGGACTAAAAATTGCTAAACCCTCGTTTGAGATTTGCAAATGCGCTATCAATTTTTCTTGTGCCAATATCAAGTCGTCTTTAGTAGCATTTAGATTGTCATAAATATCAATGATATGACCTGCTATTTGATCCAATTCATCATCACCGATGGATGATGATAATTCCATGTAATCTTCGCCTTTTTCTACCCTTCTGGCTAAATATCGCAGACGTGTAATTGTAGCACCAAGATGAGAAGTCATATTATAAAAAATCAGTGATAACACAAGGGTTATCATTACCACAAACCATATATAGTCCATGTCTGCCTTCAAATTATTATAGAGAGTTACATTATATGGTTTTGCGGTACGTACAATTATATCTGCATCAGGAAAGTAAGTAGCTGAATAAAAGTATGGAACACCAGTGATAGATGAAGTACGCTTTATAGAATAACCCTTGCCGTGTCGCAATGCTTTCTTCACCTCATCACGATTAGAGTGATTTTCAATGCTATCCACTAAGGTGGTGGAATTATCGTAAAAAACACGACCATCATGGTGCATTAGTGTTACACGAAGGTCTGCAGGGTTTTGCCTTAGAAATGACATACTGTTCAAGGTTAGTCGGCAACTATCCTTACCATCTAAATGGTCAAATATATGATTGTTCAACATGCTAAGCTGAGTGTTTAACAACTCGGCTTTGTACGACTTTTCACGTAAATATTGATAATAAACAAAGCATCCTACAAACAACCAGAACAATAAGAGGATGGTCAGGAACAAACGATTACTAAAAGACAGCAAGCGCATAACCTTCACTATTTTATATTTGTATCGAAACAATAACCATATCCTGTACGAGTAATGATGAACTTTCCATACTCATTTAACTTCTTGCGCAAACGAGTGATATTAACATCTATGGTACGATCTAATACACTTACGTCATCGTGCCACACCTTACGTAATATCTCGGCACGAGAATACACTCGTCCTTCATTTTCCAAAAACATTCGTAACAATTCAAATTCTGTCTTTGTCAGAATCAAGTTTTCACCATCTAGAATAGCTGTTTTGCGGTTCAAATCCAAAGACAATCCTCTGTAACCTATATGCAAATCTGTACAACAGGTTGTAGGT
>JAFOXE010000070.1 GCA_017425765.1 Paraprevotella sp.
TATCTTCTTCTGCAATAAAATCCAACGGATTGTTACCATCGTTAGCATTCCATACACTCAACGTACGACCAATACCGGCACCTTGATATTGGTTCATTGAAGGATAGTCATAACCGGTTATTTGAATTTCCCAACCGGGGAAGTAAGTATTATTCTTAGTGGCCATCAACGAAAGGTTTGCCTTACCCCCGGTTTTGGCGATGAACTTAGAACCGTTGTAGCAAATAGAACGACCTGCCTTGTTCACCAATTCAAAATCAGAAGGGGTTCCCACAAACTTCCACAATTGTTCAGCACAAGGATCGGTTTCGGCCACCAACAAATTTTGACCTTCTCCCATATCCATAATGGTTCCTAGTCCGTTCTTAAAACGAAGGAAGTACCACACTTCCTTCTCGTCTGTACTGAACTTAGGCATGATAACCTGACCGTACACCAACGAGGCAAAAACTACCAACACAAGGAACGAGCACAAACGCTTCACTTGTAAAAGACTTTTTCTCATAATAAATTGGGGTTAAGATTATTGTTTAACATAGATTATTTTCATTTGCTTAGTAGTACATACGTCACGATTTGACGCACGGACGTAGGTACACACGTACGCCACAAAGATAGAAATAAATTCATCAATTTACCAAAGGTTTGTAGAGATTTTAACAAGGCACACCTAATATATATAAAGTCGGCTCGTAAGGTTTTATCTCTTCCCTCACGAGCCGACTTTATATCGCTCTTAAAATTCTAAATTATTGTAATTTCCACATCTCTCCATTGTACACCATTGGCACGGAGATTTGTTCAAAGGTGCTATCGCCATACATGACCTCTAAGAAAACCAATGCTGTTTCGTCCATAACTGTATCGCCCACTGCTTGTACCGACAGCAAGCCTCCTCGCAACGACCTTTCACGATCGGCAAACTGCGACACCAACGCCTCGAACTGAGCGCGATAAGCCTCTGTCATACTATCGCTATAAGATATAGAAGATACAAAAGCACCGTATTCACCGGCAATAATGTGCTCGTAGGCCTCAATTGCAGCTCGACGGGCATACTTTCCGGACGTGGCCGAATCGCAAGCACATAAGCCGACCAATATCAACACACCAAAAGCAAAAATTATATTCTTCATCACAGAAATGAATTCTTACTTTTGTCTGATAAAGATATTGATGGGCGTTCCGCTGAAGTTCCATCGCTCTCTGATTTTATTCTCAAGGAAACGACGATACGGTTCCTTCACGTACTGAGGCAAGTTTGCATAGAATACAAAAGAAGGTATTTGAGTATCCGGCAACTGCATACAATACTTAATCTTAATGTATTTACCCTTCATTGATGGCGGCGGATACGCCTCTATCAACGGAAGCATCTCCTCGTTCAACTTAGCTGTAGACACACGTGCCTTACGGCTTTCATACACATCCTTTGCGGTTTCCAACACCTTAAAAATACGCTGTTTTGTCAATGCAGATGCATAAATGATAGGAAAATCATCAAATGGTGCCATACGATCGCGAATGGCATATTCAAATTCTTTCATCACCTTCGTGCTCTTATCTTCCACAAGATCCCACTTATTCACCACCACCACAATGCTCTTTTGGTTTCGTTGAATTACCTGGAAGATATTCATGTCTTGTGCCTCTATACCGCGGGTTGCATCAATCATCAACACACACACGTCGGAGTTTTCAATGGCACGGATTGAACGCATCACGGAATAGAATTCAAGGTCTTCGTTCACCTTATTCTTCTTGCGGATTCCGGCGGTATCTACAAGATAAAAGTCGAAACCAAACTTGTTGTAACGGGTATAAATGCTATCACGAGTTGTTCCGGCGATATCGGTAACGATGTTACGTTCTTCACCTAAGAACGCATTAACCAAGCTGGATTTTCCGGCATTCGGACGTCCCACCACTGCAAAGCGGGGTATGTTTTCGTCGGTACCATCATCGTCTAGCTTTGGTAACTTCTCGATCAATACATCCAACAAATCGCCGGTTCCACTACCGGTTGCCGATGAAATGCAATACGGCTCACCTAAGCCCAAAGAATAGAACTCGGCGGCATTATATATCAATTCATTATTATCTGTCTTGTTGGCTACAAGCAACACAGGCTTCTTGGTCCTACGCAAGATATTGGCTACCGCCTCATCCAAATCGGTTACGCCGGTCACCACGTCCACCAAAAACAAGATAACATCAGCTTCTTCCGTAGCCAAAGTTACTTGTTTGCGGATTTCTTCTTCAAAAATATCGTCCGAGTTAACCACCCATCCTCCGGTATCCACCACAGAGAATTCACGGCCTACCCACTCCGACTTGCCGTATTGGCGGTCGCGAGTTGTACCGGCCTCATCGCTCACAATGGCACGACGAGTTTTCGTCAAACGGTTAAACAATGTAGACTTACCCACATTAGGACGACCCACTATCGCAATTAAATTTCCCATATCCTTACTTCATTCAGGAGCCACACGCTCCACAATTATATAATCAATCTAAGTTATAACCAAATGATTTAAGCTCGCGCTCTGAATTTCTCCAGTCCTTGTCCACCTTTACAAAAATCTCAAGGAAAATATTCTTCCCGAAGAACTTTTCCAAAGATTTACGAGCCTCTGTAGAAACTTTCTTCAAAGCTACACCCTTATGACCTATAATAATACCCTTTTGTGAATTACGCTCCACATAGATTACCGCACTAATTCTGATGATATCGGGCTGTTCTTTGAATTGCTCCACCACGACCTCCGTAGAATAAGGAACTTCTTTATCATAATAAAGTAAGATCTTCTCGCGGATAATTTCGGTGACAAAGAAACGAGCGGGTTTATCAGTCCACTGATCTTTGTCAAAGTAGGGTGGCGAGTCCGGCAACAAGGCCTTAATGCGACTCAACACTGATTCTACATTAAATTTGCATAAAGCTGAAATCGGTATAATCTCGGCCTCGGGCAACACAGTATGCCATTCCTCTACCTTAGCCACAAGGGCTTCTTGATTAGAGAGGTCCACCTTATTTATAAGTACCAGAATTGGCACATCTAATTTGCTCACCTTCTCTAGGAAATCGGCATTCTTATCGGGTGTTTCCACCACATCGGTCACATATAGCAACACATCGGCATCCTGCAAAGCCGACTCCGAGAAATTGAGCATCGACTCTTGCAATTTGTAATTAGGTTTGAGTACGCCCGGGGTATCGGAGAAGCAAATCTGCATATCCTCAGTATTCAAAATGCCCATAATACGATGACGGGTGGTTTGGGCCTTAAACGTAGCAATAGAGATGCGCTCGCCCACCAGCAAGTTCATCAACGTTGACTTTCCTACGTTGGGATTACCTACAATGTTTACAAATCCTGCCTTGTGTGCCATTTTGTTTCTTGTAAAAAAAGGCGCATCTTCCCTTAGAGGATGCGCCTTTATCATGAATATCTTCTTATATGTTCCTCTAAATTATTCCGGAGAGCCGTCGTAGCCCCATTTCATATAGGCCGCGCCCCATGTAAACCCGGCTCCAAAGGCTGTAAAGATCAAGTTATCGCCCTTCTTAAGCAACTTCTCATTCTCCCACAAAGCCAAAGGCAATGTTGCAGCACTGGTATTTCCGAAATGTTGGATGTTCATCATCACCTTATCCATAGACAATTCTAGACGATGAGCCACCGCTTCGATGATACGTACATTTGCTTGATGAGGTATAACCCATGCAATATTACCCTTGTCCAAACCATTGCGTTCTGCAATAAGGGCCGAAACATCACTCATATTGGTCACAGCAAACTTAAATACTGTACGACCTTCTTGATGTAGATAATGCATTCGATTGTCCACAGTAAAGTGTGAAGGCGGACATACCGATCCACCAGCCTTCATGCAGAGATAAGGAAGACCTTGTCCGTCTGTACGGAGATAAGAATCCATCCAACCGATATTCTCCGTAGTAGGTTCAACAAGAACAGCAGCGGCTCCATCACCGAAGATTGGGCATGTAGCGCGATCGGTGTAGTCAACCATCGACGACATCTTGTCGGCTCCAATCACCATAACCTTCTTGTATCTGCCACTTTCCACGAGGGCTGCAGCTGTATCCATGGCGTACAAAAATCCACAGCATGCAGCTTGCAAATCATAAGCAAATGCATTTTTAAGCCCCAACTCGCCGATTACCAACGAGGCTGTTGAGGGGAAATGATAATCAGGTGTAGAGGTCGTTACAATTACACACTCTATTTCTTGAGGATTCACGCCTGTCTTTTCCAACAATTGTTGTGCAGCCTTTGCTGCCATATAGCTTGTTCCCAAGCCCTCTTCTGTCAGGATGCGTCTTTCCTTCACGCCGATGCGGGTCATAATCCACTCATCGGTTGTATCCACCATTCTCGACAACTCTTCGTTATCCAATATATATTCCGGAACGAATCCCCCTACACCGGTAATTACAGCTCTTGTCTTTTCCATGGTTTCTGCTCTTCTTAATAAAAAAAGTAGCCGGAGAGTTGCTTACTCTCTGGCTATAATCTTGTCAACTCCGATTAAACGGCTGCTTCTTTCTCAATGGCTACCTTACCACGATAGTATCCGCAAGTAGGGCATACTGTATGATAGATGTAGAATGAGCCACAATTTGCACAAACTGCCAATGTAGGAGCTACTGCCTTATCATGAGTTCTTCTTTTACGAGTTCTAGTCTTCGACTGTCTTCTTTTAGGATGTGCCATTTTTCTTTCTTTTTAATGATTATCTAATATTTTCTTTAATTCGCTCCATCTCGGATCAATCTCTTGCGCCTCATCGTTGTGCTGTGTTCCGCCGATTTCTGCACCATCTGCATCTTCCATGCGCACGTCTGTTCGGTACACGTCCAATGCATTCATCATCGCCTCGTCACATTCACCATCATTATGATAGTGCGACAACGGGATTTCCAACGCAATAAATTCATATAAGTTCCATGCAATATCAACGACTCCCACTTCGTACGGCACAGTCACCAATTCTCCATCATCGTCGTATTCATCGCCCAGCTTTACACGCATCTCGCGTTCTGTGCTGATGGGTTGTTTCATATCGTTCAGACATCTGTCGCAAGGAACACAAACATATCCGTCTATACGAAACGCCAACCTATATGCTCCGGCCGTCTTCTTTACCTCAAGGGTTACATCCAAGCGTCCGTCATGAATATCTGCACATTCCAATGCGGCAAAGAACTTGTCATCCACGACATATTCTCGCACATCAACATCGGTGCGCATTCCCTTCAAGTCTATCTTGTAACTATCCAGCATATCCATTTGGGCTGCAAATTTACAAAAAAATATTTGACCATAGCAAGAAAACGAGCAGAAAACTTCTCTTTTAATTCTTTTTCAACTCAATGCGAAAGGTTGTTCCTTTACCTATCTCCGAACTTTTGACAAAAATCTTTCCCTTGTGATACTCCTCTATAATACGTTTGGCAAGTGAAAGCCCAAGCCCCCATCCTCTTTTCTTTGTGGTGTATCCGGGCGCAAACACACTCACGAAGTTTTTCTTCGAAATGCCTTTGCCTGTATCGCTTACCTCGAGCACATAGCGTTCTGTTTCCTCAAATGCCTTAAGGGTAATTCGCCCACGTCCATCCATTGCATCAATCGCATTTTTACACAAATTTTCCACTACCCATTCAAATAAGGGAGCGCTCATTTGCAAAATAAGAGGTTGCTCAGGCAACTGACATTCTATCTTCACATTATTCGAAACTCTGCGTGATATATAATCCATCACACGATAAATCACCTCGTTCATATTTTCGGGTTGTGCATCAGGTCGTGAACCGATTTTAGAGAACCGTTCCGCTATCATTTCCAATCGTTTCACGTCTTTATTCATCTCCGGAATCATCGTGTCATCGGGATAGGATTCACGCAGAATCTCCACCCAGGCCATCAATGAGGATATGGGAGTACCTAGTTGATGTGCCGTTTCCTTTGACAATCCTACCCAAACCTTGTTTTGTTCTGCCTTACGAGAACTGAGCAGAGCAAAAACAGCTACCACTACAAAAACCAACACCACACCGAACTGCACATAAGGATAAGTAGCTAATCGCTTCAGCATAATGGACTCGTCATAATAGAGTTCCATATAATCGGCACTAGCTCCCTTCCCCGTGTCGCCCCCCAAATCTATCCGAATACATCTTCCTGCACTACGCATATCTGCTACACGATCCACCACCATCGTCATCGAATCTTCCGCACTCTCCACATCCAACGAAATATTGCGATAGGTTTGTACTTCACCTGTTTTGTCAAGTACCACCACTGGGATCGTATTGTTGCCGTTCAGAACTTTTAGCACCAATGCCAAGTCGGTATTCTCATCAGCACTATTCAAACTGCGCATAGCTTCGGCCCACACATCCATTCGATTGTGTTCCTCTTTCGATAAATCGCGTACCAACATATTGGACACAAGCAACGACGCAACCACTAGCAACACTGCCACGATAACCAATACGATCTTTACTTGCTTAATCCGGTTTACCCACTGCATTTCTATTCCCTTTCAACTTAATAATATATAAATAACGTTTTCTAACGTCTTTTATTGCCACGCCGTATCTAATTTCATTTTTCAACAAATATCGCTGTCTTTGCCCACATGAAACATTTTTTACTACACCTTATTATTTATATAAGCATTCTCGTCGCACATAGTTGTTCCGACGATTTGAGCATCCCCACCACAACCGGTCCAAAGCCCACATACTGCGAAAAAGTGGTAATCACCTATATTGCTGCCGAAAACAACATCTACAATTATGCCGAATTGGACTTACAGGAAATGCAGCAATCCACCACATCAATCCCCGCCAATTGCCGCATGATAACCTATGTCGATGACCTACAAAATCCATGTATATACGAATTTACCCCTAACAAGAAGACCAAGATACATACCTACATCAAAGATCATTGCAGCACCGACGCCACAACTCTTAAAAATGTATTGGCCTACATCCAAGAGCTATATCCTGCAAAAAGATACGGCCTCATCTTGTGGTCGCATGGTTCCAATTGGCTTCCATCGCAGCAATACACGCCATCTACCACAAGCAATACGCCGCAAACCTTTTCTTTTGGCATAGATAGCGGAAAGAACGATGGCTCAAATTCGGGACCTTCCATGAACATTATCCCCTTAGCCAATGCACTTTCGCATTTACCACACTTCGAATTCATTTATTTCGATGCATGTTGGATGATGGGCATTGAGACGCTCTACGAGCTAAAGGACCACGCCGATTTTATCATGGGTTCCCCTGCAGAAACTCCAGGATATGGAGCACCTTATCACAAATTAATGTCTAGCTTTTTCGAGAACCCCATACAACCCGAGAAAATCACGGACATCGTCTACGAACATTACAAAAATTCATCAGGAATCCTTTTTTCGGCAGTACGTAATAGCGAACTTGAAAATCTGGCACGCGCAACAAGTTCGCATATCCAGCAACTCTTTGTCAACCGTTCCGAACCCTCCACTACGGGTGTTCAAGCATATAGTGCACACGCCGTTCAAACGTCGTACTCTCCAGAATTCTTTGACATGAACAGTTTTATGTACAAACACCTAAGCCCCAACGAATACAGTATATGGCTGGAGTTTTTTAACAAAGCCGTTATTACGCGCAAAGCAACATCAAAATGGCAAAGCGACATCAATCCTTATTTCTTCACACCCGAAATTATGGATATGTTACACTTCGGAGGGATTTCAATGCACATTCCTCATAGCAAATACAATGCTTATGGATGGAACGATGCTTTCCGCAACTTTGCTTGGTATCACGCTGCCGGTTGGAGCACAACGGGGTGGTAATCTTTTTTACACTTATTCCATCCCCTGCTCTTTCAGGCGTTCACGAATCAACGCCAAATGTGCCATGTAGCCTCCAAACGTGGGGGATGTCCCTTTTTGACGCACCACACCGAGCATCATCTTCACGGTTTTGGCCAAATTGACAGAATGTGTAGAATTACTGATTTGTAACTCCTGCGGCAACTTATCCATACGTGCCTCAAACCACGCAGTCAAGTCGACCACATCGGCTTCCTCAAATTGTTTCTTGAAAGTGTATATTTCCTCTATTTTTTTTCCTATGACTTCCACTTCTTTCTGACTCTTTCTGTTTTATCTATAATATTCATCTAATTCTCACTAAAAACACACGTGCATCTCAATGCCTCAAGACCATGGTATAGTGCACACTTACACCATGGTCTAATGACCGGTTACACCTACGTCTATTTTCAAGCATCCGTACAATATTCATTCCACACACGGCTATTTTCGTATTCCCTATGCATTCTTTGTCATCATATCCGGACAAGATTTCACGATGAATTCGCGTGTTTTGAAGGCATCGGAGTCAAGCATCTCGGCAGCACAACGATAGCCTTCTTCATACAAAGCCTCCAACTTCCTTACATCACGTTCCATACGATCCACCTCAATGGGCTTCTGCGGACGAATCACAATCACCTTACCTTCATCCTCCATTTGTTCCACCATTTCAAGTTGACGATTATAGCACTCGCTGCGTCCACTCAAGGCGGCACGCAACTTGGGATAACGACGATATACGAAAGGTGGCACCTTCAGTCCGTTCAAGGGTTTTCTATATCCTCGATTGCGAGTAAGCACCACTATATTGTGTGCATAACCCATCTGCATGGCACGTTCCAAAGGAATAGAATCCACAATACCGCCGTCCAGCATCGGCACACCATCTATCCATACTATCGGACACACATAGGGTAAACTACTCGAAGCCCTCACTGCATCCAAAAGATGCGTGTGACTTCTTTTCTCATGAATATAACAAGGTTCGCCCGTCACGCAGTTGGTCGTCACCATCTCAAAACACATCGGGTTGTTCATATAAGTATCAAAATCATACGGAACGATATCCATAGGAAAATCATGATACAATAACTTTAAGTCCATAATGCTGCGCTGGCGTAAAAAATATTTCAACCCAATATAGCGATGACGCTCAAGCAAATCCACATTACTGAACTTTGCACGTCCCCGTTGCCTACTCACGAACGAAAGCCCATTACAAGCCCCTGCTGAAACGCCCACGCCATAGGGAAACATCACACCCCTATCCATAAAACAATCCAGCACACCACACGTAAAAACGCCTCGCATGCCTCCACCCTCCAAAACAAGACCAACACCCTTATTCATGTTCAAAAAATGTCTTAATTATCGCAAAGATAGCGGTTTTCATAAATAATTATAGTATATTTGTACACCAAATTCTAAATATCAAACTCTCTTTATCACTTTTTAATATGTTATTCAATAAGCAAACCTACATTGAGCGTCGTGAAATCTTGAAAAAGGCTGTGGGCAATGGTCTTATCCTCTTGTTCGGAAACAACGATACTCCTGTCAACTATCCCAACAACGTATATAAGTTCAGACAGGACAGCTCTTTCTTGTACTACTTTGGTCAGCACAGAGAAGGTCTTGTAGGTATAATTGATGTGGATGCCAACAAAGAATTTCTGATTGGCAACGATATTGACATTGACGATATTATATGGACCGGACCTGTAGACAGCGTCAGTGACTTGGCAGACCAAGTTGGCGTAGCAAACAGTGCACCAATGAGCCAACTACAGCAGTTCATCAACAAGGCTAAGGAAGTCGGTCAAACCATCCATTTCTTACCGCCTTATCGTCACGACATCATGATTCAAATGTCGGACCTTTTGGGAATACATCCCTATAAGTTACGCGAGTCGGCATCCTTAAAACTAATTCATGCTGTAGTAGACCAGCGCGCCGTAAAATCCTCCGATGAAATCGCTGAAATAGAGAAAGCATGCGCCATTGGTTACGAGATGCACACCACAGCCATGCGTCTGTGTCGACCGGGCGTTACCGAGCAGTATATTGCCGGTGTTATCAGCGGCATTGCTTCTTCACACGGCTGCATCGTATCTTTCCCGTCCATACTTTCTATGCACGGTGAAATCATGCACGGATACCCCTCTCCCCGCCCACTTGAAAGCGGACGTTTAATATTGTGTGACTGTGGCGCCGAGACCAACGAAAACTATTGCTCCGACCACACACGCACCTCACCCATCAACGGGAAATTCACTTCACGTCAACGCGATATTTACAGCATTGTAGAGGCATGCCACGACCATGCGATGGAGATTGCCAAACCGGGTGTAAAATGGTTGGATGTACACATGAGCGTAGCCACGCTAATGACCGAACGTCTAAAAGAACTTGGCTTGATGAAGGGCAACACCGAGGACGCAGTACGAGCCGGTGCTCACGCTCTCTTCTTCCCACACGGATTGGGGCATATGATGGGAATGGACGTACACGACATGGAGGGTCTTGGCCAACAATATGTAGGCTTTGACGACGAGGTACGACCATCAACACAATTCGGCACCAACTGTTTGCGTTGCGGACGTCGCTTGCAAGAAGGCTGGGTTATGACCGACGAACCGGGCATCTACTTCATTCCGGCACTCATTGATGATTGGAAAGCCAAAGGAACGAACAAAGAGTTTCTCAACTTTGACAAAATTGAAACCTATAAGGATTTCGGCGGAATTCGCCTTGAAGACGACATACTTATTACCGCCGATGGCTGTCGTTGCTTAGGTGATAAAATCATCCCTTACCACATCGACGAAGTGGAACAATTCATTGCAGAAAACCAAACTATATAATAATCATTCAATCACATGAAGAAAAACTTATTTTTACTGGCCGCTGCCTTGCTTAGCCTAAACGCATCGGCACAAGAACAAAAGACTGAGAGCCAAGAGAAAAAAGAAGGTTTCGAATTTACCGTTGTAAAAGCACTTCCTACCACTGCTATCCGCAACCAAAACCAAAGTGGTACATGCTGGTGCTTCAGCTCATTGTCGTTCTTCGAGGCTGAATTGCTTCGTATGGGCAAAGGAGAGCACGACCTATGCGAAATGTTTGTAGTACACAAAACTATGGAAGACCGCGCACAAGCCGCCGTACGCACCCATGGCGACGTGTCTTACTCACAAGGAGGTAGCTTCTATGACGTGGTATACTGCCTTCAAAACTATGGTATTGTTCCTCAAGAAGCAATGCCACAACCCGGCACTTTGTACGGCGACACTCTACCCAACCATAACGAAGTAGATTTAGTGGCCACCGCCTTCGTTAAAGCACTTAGTACAAGTAAGCTCAAGAAGTTGTCGCCCATCTGGCGCAAGGCTTTCAGCAGCATCTATGACACTTACTTGGGCGTGTGTCCAGAAAAGTTCTCATATAATGGCAAGGAGTATACCCCACAAGAGTACGTAAAGGAGTTGGGCTTGAACATGGACGACTATGTATCGTTGACCTCGTACACACATCATCCTTTCTACAAGACCTTCTCCATCGAGGTTCCAGATAACTGGCGCTGGGCTCATTCATACAATCTTCCTCTTGACGAATTCATGGAAGTGTTCGACA
>JAFOXE010000071.1 GCA_017425765.1 Paraprevotella sp.
AAAGACACGAGTACTTACCTATAAGATTGCCTACTTATTGGAACAAGGCTACGAACCTTGGAGCATATTGGCTTTAACATTTACCAATAAGGCTGCTCGTGAGATGCAAGAGCGTATTGGTGCCTTGGTGGGTGGACGCCAAGCTTCACGTTTATGGATGGGGACATTTCACTCCATCTTTTCGCGTATCCTTCGCACAGAATGCGATCGTATAGGCTTTACTCCTCGCTTCACGATTTATGATTCATCCGACTCTCGTAGTTTGGTAAAGTCTATCATTCGCGAAATGAATTTAGACGATAAGGTGTATAAACCCAACGTGATCCAAAATCGTATTTCCGCTGCAAAGAATCATTTAGTGTTGCCTGAGGCGTATGTGGGTTCAGCAGAAACGATGAATGCCGACAAGGTGGCTCGTGTGCCACTTACAGGTGAAATCTATCGTCGCTATCAAGCCCGTCTGCGTCAGTCCGATGCTATGGACTTCGATGATTTGCTGCTATATACTTATTTATTATTGAAGCACAATCCTGAGGTATGTGCTCGATATGAGGAACAGTTTAAGTATGTGCTTGTGGATGAATATCAAGACACCAACTTTGCCCAACATTGTATTGTTTGGGAACTTACAAAATCGCGACAACGAGTTTGTGTGGTTGGTGACGATGCACAAAGTATTTACAGCTTTCGTGGAGCGAGGATCGACAACATTTTGAATTTTTCTAAGATTTATACCGATGCTCGGTTGTTCAAGTTGGAACAGAATTATCGTTCAACTAAAACGATTGTGGGGGCTGCTAATAGTTTGATTAACCGTAATCGTGAACGTATACCTAAGACGGTATTTAGCAATAAGGAAGAGGGAGAACCTATTACTGTATTCTCGGCATACAGCGATATAGAAGAAGCGGATATTGTGGTAAATCGTATTGAACAGATGCGTCGCCGTGAGGATATGTCACTTACCGACTTCGTTATTTTATATCGTACTAATGCACAAAGTCGTACTTTTGAAGAGGCCATGCGCAAACGTTCTATTCCATATCGAATTTATGGAGGTTTATCGTTTTATCAGCGCAAGGAGATAAAGGATGTGATTGCATATTTTCGCATGGTGGTGAACCCGCGAGATGAAGAAGCTCTGAAACGCATCGTCAATTATCCTGCACGTGGTATTGGTCAAACCACTTTGAGCAAGGTGGCCATTGCGGCAACAGAGTTTAATGTGAGTCAGTGGGAGGTTTTGTGTAATCCTTTAAGCTATGGTTTAAGCATCAATTCCGGTACACATGGAAAGTTGCAGAAGTTTGTGGCTTTAATAGAGAGTTTTCGTGCCGATTATGAAACTACGGATGCCCATACGCTTGCTTTGCGTATAGTGAAGGAGAGTGGGGTGATGAACGAAATCAATCAAGACCGTACACCCGAGGGCATGAGTCGACAAGAGAATGTGCAGGAGTTGATGAATGGATTGCAGGAGTTTGTACGCGCTCAACAAGAAGAAGGAGAGGTAGACGGAGTTTTGTTGACTCATTATTTGCAAAATGTAGCCTTGCTAACCGATCAAGATGAACAAGACGATTCTGATGAACCTAAAGTAACTTTGATGACAGTACACGCCGCTAAGGGTTTGGAATTTCGTGTCGTGTTTGTGGTGGGTATGGAAGAAGATCTTTTTCCGAACGTGATGGCGGGCGGAAGTGGTCGAGAATTGGAAGAGGAAAGACGATTATTTTATGTGGCGCTGACGCGTGCTGAAGAATATTGTTTCCTTACCTATGCAAAGAGTCGTTATCGTTATGGAAAAACGGAGTTCTGTCAGCGAAGTCGTTTCTTGAATGAGATTGATTCTGTTTATCTTCGTGATTCATCGTTGTCATCGCCCGGCCCTTCCGGTTCAAGGAACGGGACTTCAACGTTTGGACAACGCAGTTCTATGTTTGGCTCAATGAATGATATGGAACAATCGGGTTTTGCACAAAAAGTTTCAGTTGGTACAATGCGCTCAGTTGGGCAACGTCCTGTTGGAATGCGACCGGTAGGTTTTGTTTCTACAACGGGACAAAAGGCACCTATAAGTGCACCTGCCGGTGGTGTGCTTCGAGAAGGACAAATAATAGAGCATGAACGTTTTGGCGTGGGCACCGTGGTTAGCTCTGAAGGAGTAGGAGAGAATGCTAAAGCCACCGTACGTTTTCAGCACGTGGGTGAGAAAACATTGTTGCTTCGTTTTGCTCGTTTCAAGGTCTTAGGCTAAACGTCGTATTGCATGAATACCATAAAATAGACGTCTTTAGATTATCTTTGAATACAAATTAAGTGGTGCATAATGAGATAGTTTCCTTCTCGTTATGCACCACTTTTATTTACGATGTTTCAAATTACTTTTTACTTAAAGACAATATTACCGTGAAGGTTTCAAAGGTTTCCATAAACTCTTTTTCAAGTGCTGCAATCTGGGTGGCATCAAGTTTCAAATCTTCGTTTTCCTTTTCAACGAGGTCCACCATACCGCCCAACCATGCTGCTTGCTTAGGAATAATGATGAAAAGGCGGTCGCCGTCTTCATCAGGGAATGATGTGGCGTTTACGTTATATGTTTCACTTCCTTCGTACAGGTTGAAGGTAAGGTTGTTGCCATTCAAAGTGTAGTTCTTGGTCTTGGCTTCGCCGTCTATTGTGTGCATAAGTGATCCGTTCTCTGCAAAAGTGGCATCTTCGAAGAACTTCTGCATGGCTGCGATAATGCGTTCTCCGTACATGTCATCTATCGGTATAAAGTTTTGGCCCTTGTAGTTCACGCCTTCGGGAAGTTGAAGGGCGGTTTTTCCTTCGGCCGGTACTACTCTTGCTGCAGAGTTGAGGTATGTGTAGTTACCCTTGATGTTGAATTGCTCTTTGACACGGTAGTGAACTTTATCACCATTGGGAGTTCGCATAATCATCTTATCTTCTGTCACCTCAATCCCAATCTCATGCGTATAAGGAAAAGACCACGTAAATTTATTGCCTTCTAATTTGTATTGACCTTGAACCGTACGCCATCCCACAGCTCCTTCACTATTATCATAACCTATCATATTGTAGATTCCATCTGCAGAGAGATTCAAAAATATACTCGCTTTTGGAGTAAAATTAAACCACTTACCCACGATTAGTTGTGGATAATCCTTGTACGGATTTGTATAAGAAATAACTTCATCGTTATCATCATCACAACTGCTCATCGCAAAGCCGAGCATCATAGCCACAAGAGCTATTCCAATCATTCTGAATGTTTTCATAATTCTTTGTTTTAAATTGTTATTGTTTGTTGATTTATAGACACAAAAAGGGCGTTACCGCTTACGAAAAGCAGTAACGCCGAATATAGATCATAAATGATTAGTCTATTTTGTGCGAGGCGAGGGAACGAAAGCGCAGCATAGTAGACCTATGTGAGCATTTCGCTATCCA
>JAFOXE010000072.1 GCA_017425765.1 Paraprevotella sp.
AAGGGTTCATTAGGGCGTTTAGAGGAACTTGCCCTGCAAATCGGTATGATTCAGCAGAGCCTTACACCCCACTTGCATTGCCCACATCACATTCTCTTTGGTGCCGATCACGGCATAGAACACGAGGGCGTAAGCATTTCACCACGTGAGGTTACTTATCAACAAATGGTGAACTTCACACAAGGCGGAGGAGGTGTAAATATGTTCTGCCGACAACATGGTGTAGAGCTTGTTTTGGTGGATGTGGGAGTGGACTACGAACTTGCGTCCTATCCTCAAATACACAGTCATAAAATTGCCTACGGCACGAACAATTTCTTGCACGAAGCAGCAATGAGTGAGGCCCAAATGAACAGCGCCCTAGAAGTGGGAGCACGCACGGTTTCTGAGTGCCACAACGCAGGCTGCAACATCATCAGCATCGGCGAGATGGGTATTGGTAACACCTCACCTTCGGCTGTTTGGATGCACTTGCTCACACAAATTCCCCTTGAACAGTGTGTTGGAGCAGGAGCAGGTTTGAACCAACAAGGTGTTCACCACAAACTAAACATATTGAGCAAGGCTGTAGAAAATTTTCATCGTACACATCCTACTTTCTCCCCCGATTCTCCTTCAAAAGAAGAAGTGGTTGAAATCATGAGATGGTTTGGTGGATTCGAAATGGTGGCCGCCATTGGAGCCATGCTACGGGCAGCCGAACTGCGTATGACCGTACTGGTAGATGGTTTCATTATGACCGCGTGTATGCTGATAGCCTCACGTCTTCATCCGGAGGTAATGCAATATGCCGTCTTCTGCCACGAAGGTGACGAGGCCGGTCATCGCCTCATGTTACAAAACATGGGGGTACGTGGTTTACTACAACTAAGTATGCGTCTTGGCGAAGGAACGGGCGCTTTGTGTGCCTATCCCCTACTTCAATCGGCCGTGAATATGCTGAACGAGATGAATAATTTTGACCGTGCCCATATCACTAAATACTTCTAAACGAAACTTCCCAATGTACGACAGACTCTTTGCATCCCTAATGTTCTTCACACGCTTGCCGTGGGGACGCATCAAACAAGTGAACTCCGAATGTTTCAAACATGTAGTGGACTTTTGGCCCATCACAGGGTGGATCACGGGTGGCACGATGGCCTTGGTGTTTTGGATTTGTGCCTCTCACCTACCAATATATGTTGCTGCCATTTTAGCTGTATCGACACGTATCTTGTTAACGGGTGCTCTGCACGAAGATGGTTGGGCCGATTTCTGCGACGCCTTTGGAAGTAGGAATTCACGTGAGCGAACGCTCGCCATAATGAAAGATTCACACATAGGTACTTACGGTGTACTCGGCCTTGTTCTTCACACCGCTTTGCTCGTGGCGTTGCTTTGTGCTCTTCCTTTGATGCACACTCCCATTCTCATCTTAATAGCTGACATTTATGCAAAGGTAAATGCTTCGTGGCTCGTGTGCCAACTTCCTTATGCACGGTCTGAACAGGAGGCAAAGGCTCGTATTGTATATACAAGGCCACGAGGTAAGCAATTATTCTGCCATGCGGTGCGATGCATATTTGCGCTCTTGCCCATCCTTGTGTGGTGCGGACACGAACACATTCCACTCCCCATGTGGGTACTACTCACTCCTCCGCTTGTTGAGTGGTGGATGGTTCGTCTAATGCGTCATCGCATCGGCGGTTATACGGGCGATTGTTGTGGAGCCACGTTCCTTTTGTGTGAGCTCGTTTTCTATATTACTTATTCATATTGTATCCACTAATTCTCATATTCCCACCCTATGGAAGTATATCTCATTCGTCATACGTCCGTGGCCGTTCCACCGGGCACATGCTATGGTTTCAGCGATGTGCCACTGAACAGCACCTTTGAACAAGAAGCAGAAAACACCCGAAAGACGCTTGAAGGACTTCATTTCGACCACGTATTTACAAGTCCGCTATCAAGGGCTACTCGTTTAGCCACTTACTGCGGATTTCCCGAGGCCGAACACGACAATCGAATTAAGGAGATGAACATGGGCGAATGGGAACTACAACGATTTGAACAAATAACCGATCCGGAATTGCAAGAGTGGTATGACAACTATCTATACACACCGACCAAAGGTGGTGAAGCCTTCATCGACCTTTATCGCCGTGTAGGAGATTTCCTTACAGAATTGCGCACAAAACCTTACAATAAGGTGGCCGTGTTTGCACACGGAGGCGTACTGATTTGCGCACAGGTGTTTGCGGGTATCATTCCCATAGAATCCGGATTCGACCATCTTACGCCTTATGGCGGAGTGGTACGCATTGAAATCTAAAATTTCTTATATGTTAGGAACTATTGTAAATACATTTACTATTATCGTTGGCAGCCTCATCGGCAGCATGGCCAAACAAGGAATAAAGAAAGAGTATCGCACGGTGCTTTTCACCACAATGGGATTAGCAGCTCTTGTTCTTGGTTTCAACGCCGTGGCACAATATCTACCTAAAAGTGAATACCCGGTACTCTTTATTGTCAGTTTAGCCATAGGAGGATTATTGGGCACCATACTTGATATTGACGGACGATTCAATTGCATGGTGTCACATTATTCCAAATCAAATTTGGCACAAGGCTTATCCACTGGCATCCTACTGTATTGCATTGGGTCGTTGTCCATTATAGGCCCCGTACTGAGTGCACTTTACGACGACAATACCTATTTATACACCAACGCTACTTTAGACCTTGTAACCTCTGCTGTTTTATCCACCACCTACGGTTTTGGTATGATTCTGGCTGCACCTGTATTGTTCTGCTGGCAAGGTCTTATCTACCTACTTACCTACTCTTTGGGGCCCATTATACCAGATTCTCTCGTTACTGAAATCTCCGTGGTGGGTGGCGTGTTGATTGCAAGTTCTGGCTTGGGTATCCTACAAATAAAGGATTGCAAAACGATGAACTTGTTACCCTCGCTCCTTGTTCCGGTATGTTTCTTCCTCATCAAACATTTGTTGGAATTTTAAGAATTGTCGCGAATGAAACCTTAACACCCTTTACACTTCTTTCACGTCAATTATTTGCGACAAGAAAATAGAAACCATACCTTAGCCGCCGTATCATTAAAATACTTTCAACATTATGAAACGATGGATTCTTGAAGCCGTTATTTTGAGCCTTGGATTGTGGCTGGGCGGCGTGAGTATAAAAAACGGAATATACGAATTTGTAGAGGGCAACCGAACCGTAACGGTAAAAGGATTGGCCGAACAAGAAATTGCCGCCAACAAGGTGACGTGGCCGTTAATGTATAAACAAGTAGGCAACGACTTGCCTACATTGTACGACAAGATTAACACCACCAATCAAACCATAGTCGAGTTCCTGAAGAAAAAAGGTGTGCAGGAAAGTGAGATCACGATAAACGCACCCGAAATAATCGATCTGCAGGCCGAACGCTATCGCAGCACTCAAATCACACATCGTTACAACGTTACAGCAGTGATTACCGTTACCTCGAATCAAGTAGATCTGATTCGCAAACTCATTAACGAGCAAGGCGAACTATTGAAACAAGGCATTGCCATCACCAGCGACGAATACCGCTACAACGTGCAATACGAATTTACGGCACTTAACGACATTAAACCCATGATGATTGAAGAGGCCACACGAAATGCACGTGCTGCAGCCGAACAGTTTGCCGAAGATTCTGATAGTGATTTGGGCAAGATTAAGAGCGCTACACAAGGACAATTTACCATAAGTGACCGTGATGCAAACACACCCTACATCAAACGAGTTCGTGTAGTAACTACAGTCACTTACTCCTTAGAAGATTAAAAACATGGTGGTTCGCTTCTTTTAGAACGAACCATTGCAAATATATTTAACCACATCCTCGGGGTGACTTGCCAAGCAAGTTGCCCCGTGTTGCTTCAAGAAATCGCTATCACGAAATCCCCAAAGCACGGCAATACAGGGCAAACCGGAATTCACGGCCGTGTTCAAGTCTACATCCGAGTCGCCCACATACACTGCTTCATCGGCGGTAGAACCCAATTCGTTCAAAGCAATATGCACCATATCCGCTGCCGGCTTGCGCGTCACTCCGGCACGTTCACCAACTGCCACCTGCACGGTGTCGTGAAAATACAAATCGTACAACTCGTCTACACCGGCCTGCAATTTATTCGACACAATCCCAATCTTGTACCCCTTCGTCTTCAAGCATCTCAACATTTCGTCTACACCATCATATAAGCAGGTTTTCTGCCTACAGTGGGTTACGTAATGCTCCTTAAAGCAACAAAATATTTGCTCAAATTCAGGATGATTTGTCCCTTCGGGTACGGCGCGTTCCATCAGCAAACGCACACCGTTTCCTACAAAACTACGCACTTCGTTCAAGGTGCGTTCGGGAAGGGATGCTTTTCGCAAAGCATAATTCACGCTGTCGGCCAAATCTTCCAACGTATTCAACAAAGTTCCGTCAAGGTCAAATATTACGGTCGTAATCTGTTTCATCTTCGTTCATCAATTTCGACACAAAAGTACAAAAAAAGCAGCACATCTCCACGTCCTCGTAAGCAAGTTACATCCACTTTATCATCCCCCTCAAAACACATGCTCATCTGCATACTCACTACACCGTGGTGTATGAAGCCTTTACATGCTCATGTGATACCCTTCTACATGAGCATGTGTTTTTGGGGTTATCATCATCTCTCTTTCCACCTATTTATAATATAGATACGAAAATATGAGCAATATCCTTTCAGAAGTTCTTCGTAAAAAATAAACGTAATTATTTGCTCGTTGCATATAAATGTATACCTTTGCAAGCAAAGACGGTTCGCACTACACTCACTCTCTGCGAGTTGGGTGGCGATGAAATGGGAATCGGGTGCAAATCCCGAGCAGTCCCGCTGCTGTAAGTTCCGTTCTTGTGAGGGGAAACCACGCCACTGGATGCAACGTAAGTTGCTACGTCCGGGAAGGCCATCCACCTTGGGAACAAGCCAGAAGACCTGCCGATCTTAATCCTACTCTGCACCTCGAGGAAAGGTTAGGGAGTGGTAATTAAAAGCGAGTTAAACCTACAAATGAGGAAAAACAGACGCATGCTCCGCACCATGTGGGCATTGGCGGTTTGTTGGATTGGGGTAAGTGTACATGCACTAGGTGCCACAATGTTGCGTATGCATCATGAAGAATATACAGCCGACAGCACGCAACGTTCAACACACACTTTGGGCATCGTGGAGGTTTCGGCCCAACGCAGTAACACCGTCAACAACACCGTAGCTACACAACACATCACGCGGGAGTCTATCAAAAAACAGGGCATCACCGATTTGGCCGATGCTCTACGTCGGATGACCGGAACCACCGTAAAAGACTACGGAGGCGCAGGGGGCATGAAAACGTTGTCTGTACGTTCAATGGGAGCCACGCACACAGCCGTCATCTACGACGGCATTGCCGTGACCAACTGCGAGAGCGGGCAAATAGACTTGAGTCGCTTTTCATTGGATCAAATCGACCAATTGTCGCTCACCGTTGGCGACGATAGTAACATTTTTCTTCCGGCACGCAACATTGCTTCGGCCGCCACCTTGCACCTTAGCTCACGAGCCCCACAATTCAACGAACAGAAGTCGTATAATCTAAGTGGTCGCGTGCAAACAGGGTCGTTTGGCATGATGTCGCCTTCGTTCCGATACGAGAAGGCATTATCTCCCTCCTGGAGTATGCGTGCACAAGGCGAGTACCTAAGAGCCGATAACCAATACGATTTTACACTAAAAAATGTAGATCTCGTAACCAAAGAGAAACGATACAATAATGAGCTACACGCCGGACGAGGTGAACTTGACTTCTACTATCAACCGCTGCATAGTAGAAGTAGCCTTTCTGGCAAAGTGTACTACTACGAAACGGATAAAGAGCTACCCGGTCCTGTGGTGTACTACAACCCCATCAGTCATGAGCAACAGCGTTTCCGAAACACATTTCAACAACTCAGCTATCGAACCTCGTGGCCTTGCCATTTGGCTCTGCAAATAAACGCAAAAGCAAATTGGAGTGAGAACCTATATCACGACGAAGGCAAACAATACAAGAACGAAGAGAAAAACGATTACTACCGTCAGCAAGATTATTACACTTCCGTGGCATTGTTATACTCTCCCCTTGAACAACTGAGTTTTTCAACAGCAACTGATTATGCCTACACCACCCTACGCAGCAATGCCATCGAGGCTGTAGCCCCCATGCGCCATACCATTTTGTCGTCATTAGCAGCCAAGTATCAAACCGAATGGATTACGGCAACAAGCACATTGCTCTACAGCAATTACATTAACGACACTCGCAAGGGCACTGCATCGCAAAATGCTCATCGCCTTTCGCCCTCGGTATCAATGGTGCTACACCATCCCCAAATGTCCTGGTGGCGCATACGTGTTTCGTACAAAGACATCTTCCGAATGCCAACCTTTGCAGACAATTATTATACATGGTTGGGAAGTAGAGATTTGAAACCCGAGAAAGCGCAACAAATCAACCTCGGTGTCAGCGTACTCTCACCAACAAAGAACCAACAAAACCACGTAGAACTACACGTAGATGCTTATACGGGGCATGTTAAAGACAAAATCGTAGCAATGCCTAAAAGCCTATTTCATTGGAACATGGTAAATGTGGGTAAAGTACAACTATATGGTGTAGAAACACGTATCAATACCGCTACCTCCTTGCACCAAAATCTACAAATAGAAACTAATTGGAGCTATAGTTATCAGTATGCAGTGAACATGACTGAACCTGATAGCCGATATTATAAAGACCAAATAGCCTATACCCCACGACACAATGTTGCCGGCTCCGTAACTATGCTTACCCCATGGCTAAATATAAGTGTGCACGGCACCGCCATGTCGAAACGATATTCCACCAACGAAAACATGGAGGACACACGCATAGAGCCTCATCACGAATTTGGAATCTCGGCGTGGCAAATCTTCCGTCTAAAGAACCGCACAACGCTGGAACTCCGTGGTGACATTACAAACCTTACTGATGAACAATACGAAATTGTGCGCAGCTACCCAATGCCCGGGCAAGCGTGGAAACTGTCACTATATATCAACTATTAAAAACATTATGAACATGAAAACATGGAAATTATGTGCATACCTTTGCACTACAGCCGCAATCTTCACAGCATGCGACGAAAGCGAGGAAACATCCTCATGGGGGCAAGGAATTAAGTGGACCACCGAAACATCGGGAGCACTTATTCTGAATGCCGGAAACGAATATAGTGGTATTGATGGTGAAATCTCGATATTTGACTATGCTACACTATCGTGTGTAACCGGTGCCTTCAGCGCTCAAAACGGACGTTCACTTGGCCTGACTCCTAACGGAGCCATCGTGTATGGTAGCAAGATATATACTGCTATAACTTCTTCCAACACCATCGAAATAATTAATCGTGCAGATATGAAGTCTGCAAAACAATTGTCGTTTACCAACCACACCACATTGACCATGCCGCGTGATGTAGTGGGCCATGATGGTTACGTATACGCATCATTCTATTCCGGTCACGTAGCCCGTATTGACACCACTACGTTTGCCATTGACAAGATTGTGGAAGTGGGAGTACACCCCGAGCGAATGACCATCGCAGGCAACTACATATACGCACCAAACTCTGGCGAAGTTCTTAACTACGACAAGACGGTGTCGAAAATAAACCTAAGTACATTTAAGGTAGAAAAGACCATCGAAGTGGCACTTAATCCCACAGTATTGAAATCGGATGCCAACGGCCGTGTGTATGCCTTGTGCATGGGCAATTACAACGACATACCTTCTGCAATCTACCGCATTGAAAACGATGGCGAAAGCTATACAAAAGTGGCCGAGGCTACAATGTTTGATATTCACAAGAGTAGCAACACATTGTATGCTGTAAATGCTCCATATGGCGCTCCGAAAAACGATTATTTCAATATAGATTTGAATAAAAACGATGATGTAATCACCACTCAAGAGATGGCCATAGAAGTAGAGTATCCTGCAGCAATAGCTGTTGATCCGACCACACAAAACATCATTCTAACCTCGTATGAAGTCATCGGTGGCTATGCCTCATACAGCACACCTGGTTATGCCAAGATGTACAAGGCGAACGGCACTCAAATTGCTCGTTTTGATGTAGGCGTTGGTCCTACCTTCGCCACCTTCTTTACAGATTCTAAACTGACTGTACAGTGAAACTCATCTATTCGTTAATAGGTTGGACGCTTGTCTGTATGTTGGGTGCTTGTCGCCCAACACAGACAAGTGCGTCCTTTTCTAAAGGAGACACTCTCCACTTTGCCTATGCTACGCACTTGCAAGTTGTGAAATACGATAGCTTTAGCGTAGCCGAGATGCGCAATCCATGGGACACCACACGATTGCTTCGTCGCTATATATTAGTGCCTAAAGCAGCAGAAATGCCTTCATCCCGCCCCGAAGGAATGGTGGTACGTACCCCCTTACAACGAGCTGGTTTGTTCTCTTCGGTACACTGCAACCTACTGAAAGAATTAGATTTGTTGCATGCTATCAAGGGCGTGTGCGACCTAAAATACGTAATGCTCGACACCATCCAATCGATGGTGCAACAAAAACTTATATCCGATTATGGCAATGGAATGAATGTCAATCTAGAACAAATCATAGCTACATCTCCCGATGCGCTAATGCCCTCGCCCTTTGAGAACAGCGGTGGCTACGGACGTTTAGAGAGCCTCGGCATACCCATTATAGAATGTGCCGATTATATGGAAAGTTCGGCATTAGGACGCGCAGAGTGGATGCGGTTTTATGGTTTATTATTCGGATGTGAGCAACGTGCCGACA
Source organism: Paraprevotella sp. (assembly GCA_017425765.1). Taxonomy (GTDB): domain Bacteria; phylum Bacteroidota; class Bacteroidia; order Bacteroidales; family Bacteroidaceae; genus Paraprevotella. Next base: position 8,908 of record JAFOXE010000072.1, read on the forward strand.
GCATGTTTCGCGAAGTAGAACATCGATATAACACCTTAAAGAATTCGATTAAAGATGTTTCCACACGTCCCACCTTACTCTGCGAGAAACTCACCGGTACGGTATGGTATGTGCCAGGTGGACACAGCACAATGGGCCGTCTGATAGAGGATGCCGGCGCCGTCTATCCTTTTGCCTATCATCATACCACGGGTTCTGTTCCACTTTCTTTTGAAACCGTTCTTGACCGTGCCGGAGAAGCCGATGTGTGGGTAATGACCTATAACGCACCGAAGGAACTTACCTACGAGGAGTTGGCAACTGACCAACCTACCTATACGCATTTCCGCTCCTTCCGCGAACATCGTATTTACGGATGTAATACAAGTAGGATTCCCTATTACGAAGAAACTACATTCTTTCCCGACCGCATGTTGGCCGATTTGATTCAAATTTTGCATCCATCCCTTCGTACGTCAGACAAATTACATTACTTTTGCCCTATAGAATGAACAAGGGCATCATATACGGAATTGGATTAGGGATACTTACCCTTCTGTTATTCGCTTCCAACCTATTTTGGGGAGCGTTATCTATCCCTTTTGCCGACGTGTGTCATATTTTATGTGGTGAAGAAACCGCCAAAACAAGTTGGCAATACATCATTTGGGACAACCGTCTGCCACAAGCACTTACGGCAACATTGTGCGGTGCTGCCTTAGCCGTATCCGGTTTACTACTGCAAACGGCCTTCCGTAACCCCTTGGCCGGACCTTCAATCCTAGGTATTGACAGCGGTGCCAACCTGGGCGTAGCCATTGTAATGCTGGGCTTAGGTGGTGTAGTTTCTACCTCCACATTCTCGTTGGGAGGTTTTGCTCTGGTCATCATTGCTGCCATGGTGGGTGCAATGGCGGTAATGGGGATTCTTTTGTTTTTCTCTACATTACTGAAAAACGACATCATGTTGTTGATTACGGGTATAATGCTTGGCTACATTACTTCGTCGGCCATCTCTCTGCTTCAATATACCGCAACCGAAAGCGGCATGTACTCATTTATGGTGTGGGGACTTGGCAGTTTTAGTGGCACTACTTGGGAACGTATGCCGGCTTTTGTGGCCACCATTTTAATAGGACTTGCTTGTGCCGCAGCACTCATAAAACCACTCAATGCCCTCTTGTTGGGAACAAACTATGCCCGAAACCTCGGCATCCCCATTCGTCGCACACGCACCTTGCTATTGTGGACCACGGGACTGCTAACGGCATCATGCACAGCTTTCTGCGGCCCAGTAGCCTTCATAGGTTTGGCTGTACCTCATCTGGCACGCCTACTTTTGGGCACCACCAATCACCGTTCTTTACTACCCACCACCATGCTAATGGGCGCCTCGCTGGCTTTGTTATGCAATTTAATCAGCACCTTACCCGGTGATGCCGGTTTAATACCCATCAACGTGATTACACCTATTTTAGGAGCACCCGTAATCATCTATGTCATCTTGAAACAACGTTGGTAAAATATTGAGAATTTCCGAACACCGAAATCCAATATCAAACAACGCACTCATGTGATGAAAAACACACGTAGGTGTGGTTGCATTAAGCTGTACGCCATATTGCAACTACACCTACGTGTAGTATATACTGAGATGATCATCTGTTTTTAGCCACTTAAACTACTCATTATCAAGCACTGTAGAAGTTCTTGAATTACGGTCTTTGATACACTCGCACGTAATCTATTTCGTATCGCATCGGCATGGCCTGTGCATCTACACGACCTCCGTTACTACCCATAGCCAAGTTGAGCAAAATGTACATAGGTGTATGGAACGGATTTTCGTTACGGCCGTGCGTGCCGTTATAAGTCTTGCTTAGATCTATTTCGTTCAGCAACTCGTTGTCTAAATATATGCGGATATAGTCTTTATCCCAATCCATGCGCCACTCGTGAAACTGAGTTGCCCATAAAGAATCCTTTTCCGTGAAGTGGGTAAAAGGTATCACACCCTCATCCCACACACTACCGCCTTGATCATTTCCCCAACAAGCGTTGGCCAAGATGCTACGTACCCCATTTTTCACGTAAAATTCCATGATGTCTACCTCGCCACACGAAGGCCATCCGTAACCGTTTCCATTGCCCAGCATCCAAATTGCAGGCCACGATCCACGTGTAGCCGGAATTCGCGCCCTGATTAAAAAACGTCCGTAAAGGAATTCGCGCAAACCGCGACTCAAAACACAAGCCGAAGTACATTCTATTTGTTTCCTCTTTCGGCGCCAATCTCTTGCACCCTCCTTATAATAAGGATTTGGCCGTACCTCGTTGCGTGCCGTAATGAGGAGAACTCCATCTTCGGTCACGATAGCGTTTTGTGGTTGATACCATTGCCATTCGTTGTTACGTACGAACCCCTTCTCATAAGTCCAATTCGTAGAATCCGGTCGACCGGGCTTATCAAATTCATCACACCACACCAACTTGTAACCTTCATCCAAATCTGTAGGCACCTGTGCCTCCGCCTGC
>JAFOXE010000073.1 GCA_017425765.1 Paraprevotella sp.
CGTTTGGTGAACACTTGCATGGCTGCCAATTCTTCGTCTTCAAGGTCGAAAATATAGTCCACTTCGCGCTTGGGGATTACAAGGGTGTGACCTTTCACCAAGGGATTGATGTCGAGGAAGGCGTAGAATCGATCGTCCTCGGCGCACTTATAGCTGGGAATCTCTCCGGCTACTATTTTGCTGAAAATGGTGGCCATAGTGCAATTATTCGAACGAGATGTTAAGGATTTCAAGGTTGATAAGACCTTGAGGAATCTTGATTTCAACTATATCACCTACCTTTTTGCCTAAAAGACCTTGAGCAATTGGTGTCTGTACCGAAATCTTGCCTTCGCGGAGGTTTGCCTCTGTTTCGGGTACAATGGTGTACGACATGTTCATGCCGTTCTTTACGTTTTTCATCTCTACCTTGGAGAGAATCTGAACAGTATCTGTCTTTAACTTGCTGGTATCAATAATCTTGGCATCGGCAATGATTGCCTTAAGTTGATTGATTTTGATTTCCAACATACTTTGATGTTCTTTAGCGGCATCGTATTCTGCGTTCTCGCTCAAATCGCCTTTGTCACGAGCTTCGGCAATGGCTGCTGAGGCGGCCGGACGTTCGATGGTTTCCATTTCTTTGAGTTGTGCTACGAGTTTGTCGTATCCCTCTTGTGACATATAAGCCATATTTGTTTCTCCTTATGTTTTTATTGTTATTTTCTTAGCGCTTACACAAAAACAAAAGAATCCCAGCATGGCATGCCGGAACCCTTTTTCAAATATCTTCTTGTACAAAGATAGGCTCTTATCTTTTAATTGGCAAATGTTTTTGCATTTTTTTGTGATTTAGCCTACTTGCTTATAGTAATTCTTCTATTGCTTTCTTAAGGTTGGGGATATTCTCGGAACGTGCTTTCAGCTCGCAATTGCGATCGATAAGGAAATAGCTAGGCAGAGTGCGAAGTTGGTATAGTCCGACGTTGATAGAGCGAATTCCTTCGGGGTCAAATACGCATATCCATGGAAGATTTTGGCATGAGGTTTTCCAATAATGCTCATTAGGGTCAAACGATACCTGGTAGATTTCAAAGCCTCGGTGTCGATAGGTTTCGTACAACTCGCGCATTTGCATGATTCGTTCCTTGGAATTGGGTGAAGAATAGGCGGTGAAATCAAGCATCACAACTTTGCCTTTGAGATCAGAAAGACGACGGTCGGTGCCTTGAATATCTCTTAGATCAATGTCGATGATGCCAGTGTTTTGTATCTTTGAGGAGTCAATTTCTAATTCCCACTGACGTTTAGGACGGGAGTTTTTCATGCCTTGTATGGCTATGTTGTGTAGATTTTGGGTACGCTTTGCTTCGGGATACTTTTCGTCCCAGGCTGTACCAACCGCCATGATGAAGCGTACATCGTTCCAATTGCTGACGGGATTGAACAACAAGGTACTACCGATGGATTGGAATAAGGCGAAATACGATGCAGCAGAGGAAGGATTGCGAAGAATGTAGTTTACCTTGATGTGGTTTTTGTATTCGTCTATAAGTCGTTTGGCTTCAGATTCGCGCTCAGAAACGGTGAGGTTGGTATTGGCGCTTACGGCAACAACATCTTGTTGCAGCTCTACTAATTTTCGACTAAGGTTTTGTATGTCGGTACAGTTTTTTGACCCCTCGACGGTATAATTCAAACTTAACTGTGGCATAGAACCTTTTATGGTGAGTACTTCGGTGGAGTCAACCGATAGATTGATAACTTGATTGTTGATGCGAAGACGATAAAATTCAGGACATAAAGGGCGTTGGTCATAGAATGTGAAGGCGCCTTTTTTATCTAATTGTAGGGAGTCGATACAACGAAGTCCATCGATGGCCAGATGCTCAAAATAAAGCATACTGTCCGATGCATTTTCGATGTGACCTGTAACGGAAAAACGATTGGAACGCTCGGTGCACGAAATGCATACGACCATTAAATATAGCAGATATAGTATAATTTTCTTCATAAATTCCATGTTGTTGTGTTCATGCAAAGATACGCTCTTTTTGTTGAAAATAGGGGGAGAGTATGGGTAATTTAGCAAAATACCACAAAAACCTGTACTTTTTGTGCACTCTACACCTTATTAATAAATAATAATGATTACCTTTGCTTTGTTTTATAGACGAATTTTATAGAGTATTTAGATGAACGTAATTAAGAAGACAGTCGAATTGCCTGATGGAAGAACCATCAGCATCGAGACCGGGAAATTGGCGAAGCAAGCCGACGGAGCTGTGCTACTCACCATGGGTAACACTGTACTCTTGGCCACTGTTTGTGCCGCAAAAGATGCAGTTCCCGGAACAGATTTTATGCCCTTACAAGTAGAGTATCGTGAAAAGTTTGCCGCAGCAGGTAGATTCCCCGGTGGATTTACAAAACGCGAGGGCAAGGCATCGGACAACGAAATCTTGACTTGCCGTTTGGTAGACCGTGCTCTACGTCCTTTGTTCCCAAGCGATTTTCATGCTGAGGTATATGTAAATGTAATATTGTATTCTGCCGACGGTGTTGATATGCCGGATGCTTTGGCTGGTTTTGCCGCTTCTGCAGCTTTGGCAGTATCAGATATTCCTTTCGATGGTCCTATCTCTGAGGTTCGTGTGGCTCGTATTAACGGTGAGTATATCGTGAACCCGACCTTCGCTCAGCTGGAAGAAGCTGATATGGATATCATGGTAGGTGCAACAGCCGAGAACATCATGATGGTGGAAGGCGAAATGAAAGAGGTTAGCGAACAAGATTTGTTGGAAGCTCTTAAGGTTGCACACGATGCTATTAAGCCAATGTGCCAATTGCAAGTTGAACTTTCTAAGGAGGTTGGTAAGGATGTGAAGCGTACTTACTGCCACGAGATTAACGATGAGCAATTGCGCGAAGAGTGTAAGGCTGCTTGCTATGATAAGGCTTATGCAATTGCGCAGGAAGGTAGTCGTGACAAGCATGCACGTGAAGAAGCTTTCATGCAGATTCGTGAGGAGTACAAGTTGGCATACGCTGAGGCTCATGCAGATATGAGTGAAGACGAATTGGCAGAAAAGAATGCCTTAATCGATCGCTATTATCACGATGTAGAGCGTGATGCTATGCGTCGTTGCGTTTTGGACGAGGGAAAACGTTTGGATGGTCGTGCTACAACAGATATTCGTCCTATTTGGTGCGAGGTTAATCCGCTCCCAGGACCTCACGGTTCTTCTATTTTTACTCGTGGCGAAACCCAATCTCTTTCTACTTGTACATTAGGAACTAAGTTGGATGAAAAGACCGTTGACGATGTGTTGGATCAAAGCAAGATGCGTTTCTTGTTGCACTACAATTTCCCACCGTTCTCAACAGGTGAGGCAAAGGCACAACGCGGTGTAGGTCGTCGCGAAATTGGTCATGGTCACTTGGCATGGCGCGCTTTGAAGGGTCAAATTCCTGCAGATTATCCATATACAGTACGTCTTGTTTCTGATATTTTGGAATCAAATGGTTCTTCTTCTATGGCCACTGTTTGTGCCGGAACATTGGCGTTGATGGATGCCGGTGTGCCCATCTCTGCTCCTGTAAGTGGTATTGCAATGGGTCTTATCAAGAACCCGGGAGAAGAAAAGTATGCAGTACTTTCTGATATCTTGGGCGACGAGGATCACTTGGGAGATATGGACTTCAAGACCACAGGTACAATGAAGGGTTTGACCGCTACGCAAATGGATATCAAATGCGACGGTTTGAGCTATGAGATTTTGGAGAAGGCTTTGATGCAAGCAAAGCAAGCTCGTGAACACATTTTGGGTAAGATTACAGAATGTATGGCTGAGCCTCGTCCGGAATTGAAACCGCACGTTCCGCGTATTGAACAAATCACTATACCTAAGGAGTTTATTGGCGCCGTAATCGGTCCTGGTGGAAAGATTATTCAAGGAATCCAAGAAGAAACCGGTGCTGTGGTAACCATTGAGGAAACCGATGGTGTAGGTGTGGTTCAGGTAAGCGGTGCAAACAAGGGTATCATCGATGCTGCTTTGTTGAAGATAAAGGCTATTGTGGCTATTCCTGAAGTAGGTGAAACCTACGAAGGTACTGTACGTAGCATTATGCCTTACGGAGCATTCGTGGAATTCATGCCTGGTAAGGATGGCTTGCTTCACATCTCGGAGATTGACTGGAAGCGTCTTGAAACTGTTGAAGAGGCAGGCTTGAAGGAAGGCGACAAGATTACCGTGAAGTTGATAGAGATTGATCCTAAGACTGGTAAGTTTAAGTTATCTCGTCGCGTATTGATGGAGAAACCAGAAGGTTACGTAGAGCGTCCTGCTCGTCGTGAACGCCCCGAGAGAGGTGAACGTCGCGAGCGTCGTCCTCGTCAAGAGGAGAATAGTGCAGAGTAATTCTATGCTCATAGATACGATAGAGGCCGGAGTTTATCCGGCCTCTTTTTTTGTATACATATGGATATAAGTTGTAGAATACAAGAATGCATTAACGTTGTGCAGTAAAGCTTGCCTTTTAGTAGATAACCTTTTTGCCGTTGATGATGTATATTCCTTTTGTAGGGCGGTGTACTCTACGTCCGGACAAGTCGTGTATAATAGGTATAGTTTGTGCCGGAGTTTTGGCCTTGATTTCTTGTATGCTTGTTCCACCTATGCCTATGGTAAAGTCTGTAACTCGGTTGCTCATGGTGCTTAGGGCACGTACATCCGTTGAAGAAAGCATTCGGTCATATACCATCAAATCGTCCATATACACTTCGGCCGAACCCCAAAATGACCCGTAGCCCATATATAAATAAGGCGCAGTTTTCAAGAAACTAACAACGCTTTCGTACTCAAAATCCGTGGCCTTATTGCCGGCGCTAGATGCAAAGTTCATATTTGTTTTCCATGCACCATTTACATATAGTTTGAAGCCCGAGGTCACCGAAAACGTAAGTGTTACCAATGTCCATTGCCCCACGGGGATGTAGTTGCAAATGCTTGTGTTCGGATAGTTTATGTCAAAATAATTTCCTGCTCCGTCGTTGTAACCGATGTACGAATTTCCGGTCATATATAAACGACTACCTTGTCCTGCAGGATTGGCTGCATTGTAGAAACTCCATAGCGCATCCCATCCATTGTCGTCGGCGCGCTTTACCCATAATGAAAGTGTAAAGCCTTCAATATTTTTAATGCCGTATAATGGGTTTGGGAAACGTGTGTAGCTGGATGTATTTGCACTTGGGTAGCCAAAATATTGATGAATAACTTTGCCAAATCGTTCGTTGTCTTTTTCTAACGTAGGCTTCTTCCCGTTTGTTTGTCTAAAC
>JAFOXE010000074.1 GCA_017425765.1 Paraprevotella sp.
GGCGTGATGCTTACAGAAAATGGAGCAATGCGACCTCATGCATCGGTATGCGGACTCATGATATCTCACCCTATGGCACGTTATTTTAGCGTGGGGAAGATTGGAGAAGATCAACTCCAAGAGTATTCAAAACGCAAATCTAAGGAAAAAGAAACCATCACTAAATTTCTGTCACCCAATATAATAAATAGTTTAATCTAATCTTTTACATTAAGTAACATCATGATTCTAAGAATACTTCCCGTACTGCTTCTTACACTTGTTCTACCGGATGTGTACATACTACGATTCCATTTGAAAACAAGTCCACGAATAAGGTGGGTACGCTCCCTATTTCTTCTGCCCACAATACTATTGATGGTCTTCTCTCTCTACCTCGTAAGCACCGAAACGAACACACCGCGGAACATGGATTTAATAGTTCCGTTCTTCATGGCATACATGATCATCGCCCTACCCAAAACACTCTTCTCCCTTGTTGCGGGCACAGGACGATGCCTTGGTAGCATACACCACAAAATTACAAAAGCAAGCACCTACATAGCCACACTTATGGCTTCGGCGTTATGTATAATTATGCTTATTGGATTCCTTTATGGTCCTAAACATATAGTGGTAAAACAACAAGAACTTTATCTCACGAACCTTCCGGCATCGTTCGATGGCTATCGCGTAGCTCAGTTTACCGACCTTCATTTGGCATCCATGCAACAACATCACAATGTGGTACGGAATATGGTGGACAGCATTTTGGCATACAAGCCCAATCTTATAGCCTTTACGGGTGACCTTGTCAGCATAGAATCACGAGAACTTAACGGCTTTGAACAAGAACTTGGAAGGTTATCGGCACCTGATGGTGTATACTCTATACTCGGTAATCACGATTATGCAAAATATGCACGATACTTCACAAAAGAAGAACAAGAAACAGATGCAAAAACGCTCGTGAAAAAGCAAGAACAATTAGGGTGGAAAGTGTTAAAGAATAACCACCAAATCATCCAACACAAAGATGACAGCATTGCCATAATCGGCGTGGAAAACTATGGTAAACCGCCATTTCCGCAATTAGGCGATTTGAACAAAGCCTCTGAAGGCCTACATATTATTAAAGGAACATCACCATCTTCCGATAAACTGTTTAAGATTCTACTAAGCCATGACCCCACACATTGGGATGCAGAAGTGGTCGGGAAAACAAACATAGACCTAACCCTGTCGGGACACACTCACGGCATGCAGTTTATGATAGGCGGATGGTCGCCCTCTGCCCTTTTCTACCCCAAATGGAATGGAGTCTATGAACATAACGAACAAAAACTCCACATCAGCTTGGGTGTAGGGGGTGCACTCATTCCATTCCGATTTGGAGCATGGCCTGAAATAAACATCATAACTTTGCGAAAAGTTGAATAAAATACATTATCTTTGTATATAACACAATAAAACTGTATTCACATGGCAACATTTGTATATCGCATTTATCAATTCTTTATCGCGATGCCCATAGCGCTATTAAGCACTATTCTTACCACTCTTTTCACCATCATTGGTTCTACTGTGGCTAGTGCACATATATGGGGTTATTATCCAGGCAAGTATTGGTCGAAAATTATGTGTCGCGTGCTTTTGTTGCCCGTAGAAATTCGTGGACGCGAAAATGTAGACAAAAATACGTCGTACGTGTTTGTGGCAAATCACCAAAGCGCTTTTGACATTTTCCTTATATACGGATACATCGGACGCAACTTCAAGTGGATGATGAAAAAAGCACTTCGCAAGATGCCTCTCGTGGGCCAGGCATGCGAAAGCGGACGCCATATTTTTGTAGACAAATCAGGTCCAAAGAAAGTGCGCGAAACCTATGATAAGGCTCGTGAAATTCTAAAAGAAGGCACATCACTTGTGGTATTCCCTGAGGGTGCTCGCACCTATACCGGTCACATGGGCGTATTCCGTCGAGGAGCCTTCCAACTAGCCGATGAATTACAACTTCCTGTGGTACCTATGACCATCGATGGAGCATTTGACGTACTACCACGTACAGCCGGTTTCAACTTCGTGAAATGGCATAAGTTAACAATGACTATACACAAACCTATCTTCCCTAAAGGAAAAGGGCCAGAGAATGTAAGAGAAACTATGGACGAGGCCTACGAGGCCATTATGTCGGCACTACCCGAACGCCACAAGGGCTTTGTGGAAAACAAAGATCAATAAGTTGCTACATTATACAACAGCAAAAGAGTTTCGTTGGAACGTACAAAATAAAATATGCCCTCGCTCTCATCAGAACGGGGCATATTCATATTTAGCAATCTATATACTAATCTTTATTCTTCTACCGTATTAAGTTTCTCCATGTTCTCCTCGGCCACAGAAATATACTCCTCTACGTATGGATGACTCTTGAAACGTGTTGTAGCATTCAACATAATTTGCTCAATTTGTGGGGTCAGAACAGGATATTGCATGCCACTGGTAACAATCATAAACACACCGGGGCCGAGCACATTGTCGTAATTACTTGTAATAAACTTCGTAACCAACGCGTCGGTTTCTTCCATCAGCACACGAGCCTCTTCGTTCAGTTGAGTCACGATGGTTTCATGATCTATACCATCCATTATCATACGGCTCTCCTTACGATATAATTCATTCATCTGCTTGTCTATAACCGTTTTCTTCTTGATAAAGCAGAAAAGAGAATCGTTCAACTCACTACCCGTAACGTTCTGCTCTGCCTCGCCTATATCCACGGTCAACTTTCCGGTTTCGAGCACCAAAGGCATCACACATTCGTCACCTACATAGAGTGTGGCCATCACCACAGAATCTACATTTCCAGAAAATGAGAACTTGCCATGTACCACCTTACAAGAGTCCATCTCCTCCAACTTGTCGCCCACAAAGGCTTTTAGATAAAGTGTTTTTCCCTCTAGATAATGTACAGACGACAAACCTTTTACTTGAAAATTATCGGCACACGAGGCCAAGGCGAGCATCGCCCCAAAGAAATACAATACCTTTCTCATAATTGATTGTACGTTTTACACCAATGTTACAAAGATACGACCAATCTTTTATGCAGAAAAATAAAATATGATTATTTAAGATTTTAACACAGTCGTTGTCATCTATACACCTTTTACTTTTACTCCTTTTCCAATTCGGATGAAATTCTGAAAACGGTGTAAAGTTCCAGTATACAAGCCACGGTCAAGCATGCAATCCACTCGTTGCGACGAGCAAAACCAAACTGAAAGGTGTTCATGGCCATCAAACACGATGTAAACAATATGGCTAACGCGCCCATCAATTGTTGGCGACGTAAACGACGTATCACCAAGTTACGTCCTTCGTATGAGGCCAACATCTGCATGGAAGAAAACAAAAATGCACCTACCGTATATAGATAAAAAGCACCCACCCACTTGGTGATGTACGTGGCAGCACCCATCAATAACAATATGGCGCCAATCATATATAGAGCATTTTGCAATGGTGTCAGTTTCTTCATACGTATACCTCTTAACGCTGTTCGTTAATCTTCTACTTCTTCCACAAATACAAACACGTCCTCATTGGACCTTTTCATTAGATAGCGTTCTCTTGCCTCCTTCACGATGGCCTCATGACTAGAATTCAAATTACGTAAACGCTCAGAATCTCGCTCGTATTGGTCGGTGTAGCGACGAATTTCTGATTTAAGTTCGCGTATCTCCTTTTGATGATAATAGCGATTCAAAAAACTGTTCTCATCCACAACCCCCACAAGAAGGGCGAACAAAAACACCACGAAGACATATTTATATCTTCGTAACAAATTCAATAAGGAGTGCAGTCTGCTCATACTATGACATTTACATCAGATAGGCACAAAGATAGAAATATTTTGCCAGAGAGGCGATGGTCACACCGTATTTTTTTCCTACTTTTGCAAATATAGATAATACTCAAC
>JAFOXE010000075.1 GCA_017425765.1 Paraprevotella sp.
AGGGTAGTTGCCGGTCAGGACGAAAGGTTCGCCCCCAAAAGTACGGTCAAGATGCATTTTTAAGAAATCGTCTTCTATGATATTCTCTTCCAATGCAGGAAAATTTTTGCGTAGGTATGCTACTGATTCAAAATCGATTTCCACTACTTTAATAAGCCTGTCTTTAGGCATCAAAAACTGTGTCATCACACCCATTCCGGGGCCAACTTCCAAAACCGGAAGATTAGGACATGCGTCCACAGTGTCAGCAATAGCTTTTGCGATGTCGAGGTCCTTTAAAAAGTGCTGTCCTAGAAACTTTTTGGGTTTAACCAACTTCATTTTTTACTTTTTTATACTACTTTTGTGAATACAAAGATAATTAAATAATAGAACAGAACTGCATTGGACGTCCGAAAGATTATAAATAATATGTGTAAGGTTGCTTTTCCGTTGATTCTCGGAGGAGCAATTTTATGGTGGATGTATCGCGGTTTTGACTGGGTGCAATTGTCGGATGCCCTTAAGGGTGAGATGGACTGGACATGGATGTTACTCTCGTTACCCTTTGGAGTGTTGGCTCAGGTTTTTCGAGCTTTGCGTTGGCGTCAGGTTCTTCAGCCTCTAGGGTATCATCCCCGAGTGGACATTTGTATGAATTCCATCTTTTTGTCTTATGCCTCCAGTTTGGTGGTTCCCCGTGTGGGGGAGGTACTTCGTTGTGGTGTATTGCATAGGTATGAAGGCATTTCTTTTGCTCGTAGTGTGGGAACGGTACTTTCGGAGCGTGTGGTGGATACGATGATGGTATTGTTCATTGCTCTACTTACGTTCTTTATGCAGATTCCTGTGTTTGCCGATTTCTTTGAACATACGGGCGTTAGTATGAGCTCGTTTGCGCAGCGTTTTACGGCGGTGGGTTATGCAGTTACCATATTGTGTTTATTGGTGGCGTTCATTTCTTTGTTTCTTTTATTTCGTCGTTTGTCTTTATTCAGTCGAGCCAAAGATGTATTTAAGGAGCTGATAGACGGACTTCTTTCGCTGCGTAGCGTACAGAATCTTCCTTTGTTTTTTATTTATTCCTTGGGAATATGGGTGGCCTACTATCTGCATTTCTACCTTACTTTTGGTTGTTTCAGTTTCACTGAGGCACTCGGATGGCAGTCGGCATTAGTGGCATTTGTGGTGGGGTGTTTCGCCGTGTTGGTGCCAACCCCCAATGGTGCGGGTCCTTGGCACTTTGCCGTAAAAACCATATTGGTTCTTTATGGGGTTTCGGCCACCGACGGCGTTTTGTTTGTGTTGGTGGTACACACCTTGCAAACACTTTTAGTGGTGTTTTTAGGACTTTATGCCGTGATGGCTTTACAATGCACTAAGCCTATGAACCTTTCTAAGGATGATGTCAAACGTTGACGTAGTGATAAAAGCATATTTTGTTTACCTTCAAATAAAAATACTATGAGCGAAGTAAAGAATCTAAACCCTCAAATTGTGTGGAAAAATTTCCATGCCTTGACTCAAATACCTCATCCATCCGGATATTACGAGAAGATGCAGGAATTCTTGTTGGATTGGGCAAAACAACACAATATAGAAGCATATAAGGACGATGGTGAGAATATCGTTATGCGTAAACCTGCTACCTCGGGAATGGAGAACAAACAAACTGTTGTGTTGCAAGCACACATGGACATGGTGCCACAGGCTGTAGTGGGTAACGCTCATTGTTTCGAAACCGATCCAATTCAGGCTTTTGTTGATGGTGATTGGGTACGTGCAAAGGGTACTACTCTGGGCGCAGATGATGGCATTGGTGTGGCATCCATTATGGCGGTATTTGAGGATGATACTTTACAACATGGCCCTTTGGAGGCTTTGATTACCGTGGACGAGGAAACATGTATGTATGGTGTGAATCATTTGTCGGCCGATACGTTAAAGGGCAACATCTTGTTGAACATTGACAATGAAACACTTGGTGAATTTGTTATAGGTAGTGCCGGTGGTGTCAACATAGCTGGCAGATTAGGCTATAAGGAGGTACAAGTTGATCCTGAGGATATAGCGTTGCGAATTACTTTAAAAGACTTGCGCGGTGGCCACTCTGGTCTAGTAATAGCCGAAAGCCGTGCCAATGCAAACAAATTGATGGCCCGTTTGGTGCGCCAGGCTATTGTGGACGATGAAGCTCGCTTGGCTTCTTGGAATGGTGGCAACATGTACAATTCTATACCTCGTGAGTGCGAAGTGGTGGTAACTATTCCTGCCGAAAATGAAGCCGATTTGATGAATTTGGTGGACTATTGTCGTCAGTTGTTCATCAATGAGTACGCCGGAGTGGAAGAAGGGTTGACGTTGCAAGCCGAACGTGTAGATTTGCCAAAGGGGCAAGTGCCAGAGGAAATTCAAGACAACCTTGTTTCTGCCATTTTGGCTTGTCATGATGGTGTGCTTCGCAATATTCCCTCAATGCCTCATGTTGTAGAAACCTCTTCTAATCTAGCCATCGTAAAAATAGGCGATGGAATGGCCGAAATCTTTATTCTTGCTCGTAGCTCTAACGAAGGTATGCTAGAGTACGAAGGA
>JAFOXE010000076.1 GCA_017425765.1 Paraprevotella sp.
CAGAATATGTTGGACAAACTGGTCCAAAAACAATGAGTGTTGTAGAAAAAGCACTAGGTGGTGTATTGTTTATTGATGAGGCCTATTCATTAGCAGAAGGAATAGGAAGCGGAAATTCATATAATGCAGAATTGTTGCGCTCAGACAACGGCAAGAAATATAAGGTGAATGTAAACCTTTCGTCGTACGACCTTGAGATGGTGGACGAACGTGACACAACTATAAAAGAGTTGAGGAGCGAAATCGGAACTCTAAACGCCAACTACGCCAATTTGAAATTGGCCAAGATGATAGAAATCGGTGATCAGGAAATCAAAGATGCCAAGAGCCGTTTCTCCAAATTGGTGCGTGATGTAGATAAGTGTATCGCTCTCTTAAAAGCATAAAAACTATGAACGAAGTGAGTGAAACCTTCACCATAAGGCTAAGATTGGGCAGTCTGGTATTCCCTATCACCGTAAAGCGCGACGAAGAAATCGTGTACCGTGATGCAGAGAAACTGATTAACCAACGCTTCAACTACTACGCGGGACGCTATCCCAATCAAGGAAACGAAACGTACCTCACTATGGCTGCATTAGACATAGCCGTATCCTTGAAACGAAATGAAAACCGCAACGACACAGCCCCTTATGTAGAAAGCATAAGAACGATGCTGAACGAAATTGAAGAAACATTGGGCATGGACAAAAAGCAACCGTAGCCCTCTAAAACCTAAATGAAAAACAAAACGCACCGATTCCCTCTTGTTGCAAAACAAGGGGACTCGGTGTTTTTATTTAATATACTAATTTAAACAAACAACAGATGGAAGTAATAATCATAGTGTCCTCAGTCGTTTTTGTTTTGGTTTCAGCGTGGATTATGTTCACAATCTACCGCAAACAAATCAACAAGAAAACCAAGGAACTAAAAGAAGCCGCCCGCCAAGAGGCAGAAGTTATCAAGCAAAAAAAGATGCTTGAAGTAAAGGAGAAATTCCTAAACAAGAAGGCTGAGTTGGAAAAGGAAGTACACCAACGAAACCAACAAATCCAACAAAACGAAAATCGACTCAAGCAAAGAGAAATCAGCTTGAACCAACGTCAAGACGAGTTGAACCGCAAGAAAACGGAAATTGAAGCCGACAAAAAACGCATTGAAACACAACAACAAAATCTTGCCAAGAAGGAAGAAGAGCTGGAACAACTGCAAGCACAAGAGCGTGCCAAGTTGGAAGCCATTAGTGGATTGAGTGCAGAAGAGGCTCGCGATCGCTTGGTGGAATCATTGAAAGAAGAAGCAAAGACCAATGCTGCCAGCTACATCAATGAAATTATGGACGATGCAAAGATGACTGCTAATAAAGAAGCAAAACGCATCGTAATCCAGACCATCCAACGTGTGGCAACCGAAACTGCCATCGAAAACAGCGTCACCGTATTCCATATCGACAACGATGAAGTTAAAGGTCGTATCATCGGCCGCGAAGGTCGCAACATTCGTGCCCTTGAAGCTGCCACCGGAGTGGAAATTGTGGTAGACGATACTCCGGAAGCCATTGTAATCTCGGCCTTCGACCCCGTAAGACGTGAAATATGCCGTTTGGCACTTCACCAATTGGTTACCGACGGACGCATACACCCGGCTCGCATTGAGGAGGTTGTGGCCAAGGTGTCCAAGCAAGTAGAAGAAGAAATCATCGAAACCGGAAAGCGCACCACTATCGATTTAGGCATCCACGGATTGCATCCCGAATTGATTCGCATCATCGGCAAGATGAAATATCGTTCAAGTTATGGTCAAAACTTGCTTCAGCATGCTCGTGAAACAGCCAACCTATGTGCTGTAATGGCCTCTGAGCTTGGCCTTAACCCGAAAAAAGCAAAACGTGCCGGTCTTTTGCACGATATAGGTAAGGTTCCCGACGAAGAGCCCGAAATGCCACACGCAATCTATGGCGCTAAACTTGCCGAGAAATTCAAAGAGAAACCGGAAATCTGCAACGCCATCGGTGCCCACCACGACGAAATGGAAATGACCTCTTTGTTGGCCCCCATCGTACAAGTATGCGACGCCATCAGTGGAGCCCGCCCGGGTGCACGCCGTGAAATCGTAGAGGCATACATCAAGCGTTTGAACGACCTTGAGAACATCGCAATGAGCTATCCGGGTGTGACAAAGACCTATGCAATACAAGCCGGTCGCGAATTGCGCGTAATCGTCGGTGCCGACAAGATCGACGACAAGCAAACCGAAAGTTTGAGTACAGAAATCGCCAAGAAGATTCAAGACGAAATGACCTATCCGGGTCAGGTGAAAATCACCGTCATCCGCGAAACAAGAGCGGTTAGCTACGCAAAGTAAAGAAACATTTATAACGAAAAGCCATCTTCTCGCCAGGAGAAGATGGCTTTTCTTATGCACATGTGTCAAAAACGAGGCGAGCATGTAGAACCCCACTACACGCTCGCCTCGTTACATTTTCCCGTACGCCTCGTTAACACGAGACCTACATGTAGTTTTTAATACATCTTCGGATAATGGATTTATAATGCATCTCACCGGTTATAAATAGAAAAATAAATGTATCAATACGTGTGATATAAAAAAAATAAAATCGCAAAAGCAATTGTGTCTACACACCTAAGTAACAATACTCAAAATCATACAACAAAACATGCCAATAAACAATGCTATATAATTGGATGTACGCCACATTCTTACTACCTTTGTACATTATTTAACTTAATAGTAAGCATGAGATTACACAAACAACTGATACCCCTTTGTGTGCTTGCCCTCACCACATTGAATGCAAATGCTCAATTGGAACGCCTTTGGACAAACTTAGAATATAAAGCAGAGCTGAACGCGGTGTACAGCGACGGCGATTATGCCCCCTTCTGGCTCACGAACAATAAGTATGGTCTGTCGTCCATAAAGAACAAATCCGGCTATTTGCGTGCAGGTCTCTTCAGGAGTGCCACCAACGACTCAGTCCGTAATTGGCGCATAGGCTACGGCATTGATTTGGCTGCAGCCGTACGTCACACCTCAAAATTTATTCCGCAACAATGGTATCTTGATGTACATTACAAGCAGGTGGCATTAAGTTTGGGACAAAAAGAGCGCCCCATGGAGTTGCGCAATCAAGCCCTTAGTTCCGGTGCCATGACCAGCGGCATCAATGCACGGCCCGTCCCCCAAATACGTTTCGAATTGCCCGATTTCTGGACCATCCCAGGCACCAAAAATTGGGTACACCTAAAAGCACATATAGCCTACGGCCTCTTCTCCGACAATAGTTGGCAAACGGATTTTGTAAGCCCGGGCAGACGCTACAACCAAAATGTGCTCTACCACAGCAAGGCCGGTTTCCTTCGCATCGGTAATCTTGAGAAATTCCCAATTATCCTTACCGGAGGATTTGAAATGAATGCGCAGTTCGGCGGTGAAGCATGGAACGTAATAAAACGCCCCGACGACACTAGCGATTTTGACCCAAGCTACGTATACGTGGGACACGGTTTATCTCAATTCTGGAATGCCTTCATTCCGGGCGGAAGCGATGCAGCCGACGGCGATTACAAAAATGTGGAAGGAAATCATTTAGGCAGCTGGCACATCAGTGCACAATATCATGCCGACAATTGGTCTGTAAGAGGATATGCCGAACACTTCTACGAAGACCATTCTCAATTGTTTTGGCAGTACGGGTGGAAAGACATGATTTATGGTGTCGAGGCAGAATTGCCCAAGAACCCTTTTGTCGGTACATTTGTTTATGAACACATCCGCACCAACGACCAAACCGGTGGAGTCTATCACGATGCCACCGACATCGTGCCCGACCAAATCAGTGGTATGGATAATTACTACAACAACGCCATGTACACCGGATGGCAACATTGGGGCATGGGCATGGGTAATCCGCTGCTCATCTCACCCATATACAACAACGATGGCAGAATAGAGTTTAAGCACAACCGAATCGTTGCTCATCACTTTGGTGTGGCCGGACAGCCCAGCAGCGAATTGGGCTATCGCATTCTGTACACGCATACAAAATCGTGGGGAACCTACGTGGTGCCCACCACCGATCCCCAATACGGCAATTACTTTATGCTCGAATTGAACTATCAACCCAAATTCCTTAAGGGCTTTTCCTTCATCGGAGCCGTTGCCACCAACGGAGGAAACCTATTGGGCAACAGTAAAGGTGCGATGATCACCATCCGCAAGAGCGGAATCCTTAGACGTAAATAACTCCCCTTCCTTAAGGGCAGACACACAATAACAAAAAGAACAAAATGAAAAAAATACTTTATACAACCCTAATCCTCATACTAACGGCATCCGTTTCAAGTAGTTGCGACAAAATGGACTGCAACGGCGATTTGGACGGAATGTGGCAAATGACACGTTGGGAAAAACGTGCCGACCAAACCATCGTTGCCGACAACAATAGTGGTTTTTACTATTATTTCAAGCTCGATTTAATGAAATTTTCCAACGTAAATGAAACAACCTACTACCTAAGCCGTTTTCAGCACATCGGCGATTCGCTGTTCATTGGCGAAGTGTACAAATCACCCTTCGACGAGGTGGTTCCGGTTGAGGAGTTGAAACATTTTGGCGGAGATGTACACGGAAGATTCCGCATATTGGAACTAAGCAGTAGCAAAATGATACTCTGCAACACCGAGAATATTCTTTCCTTTAGAAAATACTAAAGAACGAACTTAAACATTCATCCATCCAAAATCAATTTATATCAGCGTTATAGATAAATATCGCTAGCAAGATATCCCAAGAATATGGAAAAACAAAATAATCCATCAGTAGTTGTTCTTCTCTCCACTTACAACGGAGAGAAATACATTGGCCAACAACTTGACTCCATATACAAACAAAAGGACATCGACCTACGTCTTTTTGTCAGAGATGATGGTTCTACAGACTCCACACAAAACATCCTCAATGCAGAACAAGCTAAAGGCAGACTTACTTGGTATACAGGCGATAATCTAAAACCGGCCCATAGCTTTTGGGACCTGCTTTGCAATGCCCCCACTTCAGAATATTATGCCTTTGCCGACCAAGATGACTATTGGATGGAAGACAAGCTATCCGCAGCCTGCAAGCAACTACAAGAGCATCAGGAACCGGCTTTGTATTTCGCACAAACACAATTAGCCGACGAAAATCTGAATCCATTACCTAGTGTAAAGATTCAGCCCCAACTCACCTATGGCGAAGCCCTAATCCATCAGTTTGTAGGCGGATGTACCATGGTGCTTAACAACGCCATGCGCGAGATTCTCGCTAGCTATCGTCCTGAATATCTGCAGATGCACGATTTCTGGATTTACGATGTAGCCTTAGCCATAGGAGCTTACGTCTACTTCGATCCCATCCCACGCATGTTATACCGTCAGCATGGCCATAATGCCGTGGGACAACTCAATAGCAAACGATTTGTTTGGCAGAGCAGAATGAAACGTCTGCGCAAGCAAGAGCACATACGTTTGCGTACCGCAAAGGAGCTATGGAATGGCTATAAAGATTTAATGCCCCAAGATAATAAAAACCTCACAAAGGACGTTATTTCATATAGAAACAACCTAGTGAGCAAATGGAAAGTTATGCGCGATGAAAGACTTAAATGTTCTATTCCCTCCATTACTTTCAGCACGAAAATTGCATTTTTGCTAAATCTATTCTAATGGAAAGCCCAATTATATCTATAGTCACAATATGCTACAACAGCGTTTCCTCCATCGAGGAAACAATCCTTAGTGTACTGTCGCAAGACTATCCTAAATTAGATTACGTAATCATCGATGGCGGTTCTACCGACGGAACTATGGACATCGTAAACAAGTATCGTAACCGTTTGGGGTATGTTTGTTCTGAACGCGACAAGGGCATTAGCGATGCTTTCAATAAGGGGGTGCACAACAGTAAAGGCGATGTAATTGGCATTATAAATAGTGACGACATACTACTTCCCGGAGCTCTACACAGCATTGCATCGGCCTTCGATGGCAAAACAGATGCCTACAGAGG
Organism: Paraprevotella sp.; assembly: GCA_017425765.1. Taxonomy (GTDB): domain Bacteria; phylum Bacteroidota; class Bacteroidia; order Bacteroidales; family Bacteroidaceae; genus Paraprevotella. Next base: position 6,052 of record JAFOXE010000076.1, read on the forward strand.
CAATGTAATTATTGTAAACAAGGAAAGCGGATTTCGTGGACGCGAAATACCTTCTATGAAATTTCCTTTGGCTCCTTTCATCACACACGTGGCACATCAAGGCACATTTATTTCACGTGCTGCCTACGACCGTTGGGGCGTTTATGATGTAAACTTCCGATATATGATGGACTACGACCTGATGACACGAATATACAAAGGTGGTGCCCAATTCAAATACGTGAACAGCGACATTGCAGAGTTTCGTTTGGGCGGTGTGTCCGATTCGTCCATCAAAAAGAAAAGATACGACATAGAACACGTTGTGCTAAACAACGGAGGCAGCAAACTATTAGCCAACTACTTCTATTATTACATGTATCTATTTGACGCATGCAAACGAGCGTTCACAAGCCTTTTCGGCATCGACATGCTTAAACGTTTACATTACCTTAAAAATAAGAACTGATGAAAGTTAGTATAATTACCATCACATATAATAGTGCTAAGACCCTAGAAGACACCATTCGTAGCGTAATTGCACAAGATTACGACGACATCGAATACATCATTATTGATGGAAAAAGCAAAGATGACACGATGAACATCGTAAACCGCTATAAAGAGCATATCACTAAAGTGGTATCCGAGCCCGATCGTGGCCTTTACGACGCCATGAACAAAGGTATTCTACATGCCACGGGCGACATCATTGGTTTCATCAACTCTGACGATTTCTATGCATGTAACGATGCCATTTCTTCTATCGTGAAGGAAATGAAAGCACACCCGGAATTAGACGGAGTACATGCCGATCTTTACTATGTAGACAACCAGAATACAGACCATGTTGTTCGATATTGGAAAACTACAGAATACAAATCCGGCTCCTTCAAGTGGGGTTGGCACCCTGCACACCCCACCTTCTATGCCAAGAAGGAGTGCTACGATCAATACGGTGGTTTCCGTTTGGATTTGCCTTTATCTGCCGACTTTGAACTGATGCTACGATTCATAGAAGTACATAAAATAAAAACCAAACACATCAACAAGGTACTTGTACGTATGCGTTTAGGTGGTGCCACCAGTCGTAATTTGCAATGCATTCTTCACGGCATCGTACAATGCCGACACGCTTTCAAACTAAACGGAATGCACTATCCTCCCTTGTATCCGTTTCTACGTCTATTCCCTAAATTGAGGCAGTTTTCAAGAAAGGACAAGAACAACTAATTGTATATTTATCCTTAATCAGAACATATAGGACATAGTTATCTCAATAAAGATATTAGAAAACAATGCCTAATAAAACAATTTCTATATTTATGTACAAACTAAGTTTACCAACCCTATTCATATATATAGGAATTGTATGCTATCCCCTTTTCATACTATCATGTTCTAAGGAAACAGTGATAGATAATCTTCATGAGGAATATGGACAGAAGTTTCAACCACAATATGAAAGATGGGATTCTTGGAATGAAGCATACCCAAATGCTGATTATAAAGGTGCTGTACAAGCTACAGAGGAAATCTGCTTAAAAGGAAAAAGTATTGCAATAATAGGTGGGTCTTTATCATGTAGAAATGAGGTTAGGGTTCTAAAGCAACTCATTTATGACCACATGGGACAACCAAACATATTTAATTATGGAAAAGGTGGATGCGGATGTGCAACATCCAACATATCCTTCCAAAACTTAATAAGCCAATGTGGAATTCATGACATTTACATCATATGGTGTTCAACTAATGACTACGCAACCGGAGTTCCTATTGGTGAAAAAGACGATTACACTGCTAAGGATGGGTTCAACATCAACAAAAGAAAAACCCAATGTGGGGGACTTAATTATTGTATTCAATATTTAAAGCGATTAAATCCGAAGGCACTTATTATTGGATATACCTCACTTCAATTTTTCGGTTCAAACGCAAATAGACCCGATGGATATTTAGAAAATTTTTCTGCAGATAATGGACAAGACATCTCATTCTATGACTACATGAATATACAGGCTGAAGTTTTTGAACAAAATAACATTCCATATCTACACCAATGGAACCTACAACTCTTTACAAAAGAAACATATACTACATATTACCTATCTGATGGATGGCATTTATCTAAAGCTGGATATTTTTTGTTAGGATGTGAACATTTAAAATTTTTAAGTCGTACAATAAAGGAAAACAGTCATGATTAAGAAGTTCCTCAAAAGTTTATTTACAGAAGAAGACAAACATAGATATTATAGTCCATATATCACCTTTATAAGAAATACAAAGAAAAAGAAATATCAACATTGTGGGAAACATACCGAACTATTCGGACCTTTAAGACTAGACCCAAACTTTGTAGAACTTGAGGACTATACACGATTACAACCCAATGTTGAAGTAATTAGTGCTGGTGGACGTGTTAAAGTTAAAAAATTCACAGCAATTGGATCTGGATGCTTAATTATCCCCGGAAGCCATATCCCAACTGTGGGGCTCCCACAATACTTAAGTAGAACACATATTAACGACACTGAAACAACCATTGTTATTAACGAAGATGTTTGGGTGGGAGCTAGAAGTATTCTATTATCTCATTGCTCCATAGGAAGAGGTGCTGTTATTGCTGCTGGTAGTACTGTTACCAAAATAATTCCCCCTTATGCCGTAGTTGCTGGAGCTCCTTGTAAAATAATTGCAACACGTTTTACCATCGAACAAATATTGGCACACGAAGCCATATTGTATCCACCAGAAGAACGATTCAGCAGAAAATATTTAGAAGAACTCTTTGAAACGAACTATAAAAATTTACGTTCAATAGGAACAGATAAAATCAGTTCTAAGGACCTCCTTATTTTAAATCAACTTAAAGAAGAAAAAGGAATTATAAACTATGAAACAATTAAATAAGGTTGCTCTAAATAGTCTTGCGCTATATATAAACATGATCATTTCAATGGTTATGACCTTATTGGGTACACGATATGTACTAGAGGCGCTAGGAAAAAATGATTATGGTATATATGTTTTAATTGCAAATATCGTCGCCATGTTTTCTTTTTTAAATGTGGCAATGGCAGCCTCATCACAGCGTTACCTTTCCTATGCTATGGGAGGTCAAGACTTCTCCGACCTTAAAGAAACTTTCTACAATAGCTTTCTTATACATGGCATCCTAGCATTTGCCATGTGTTTTGTCCTATATATATTAGGTACATTCTCTATATACAATATATTAGAACTCACCGTA
>JAFOXE010000077.1 GCA_017425765.1 Paraprevotella sp.
GGTTTATCACTACCATATAGACGCATTGCCTCGCTCCACGGCATTCTTGGGAACGCACCTTCCAACTCTACTCCACGTAAAGTCTTAAACAAGTGCTTTGCCATACCCTCAAACAAACTGATTACGTCCTCTTGCTCAACGAAACTCATTTCGCAGTCAATTTGCGTAAACTCGGGCTGACGGTCGGCACGTAAATCTTCATCACGGAAGCACTTTACGATTTGGAAATAACGATCCATACCGGCCACCATAAGCAATTGTTTCAAAGTTTGCGGACTTTGAGGAAGAGCATAGAACTGACCTTGATTCATACGAGAAGGTACCACGAAATCGCGTGCACCCTCCGGAGTAGAACCTATCAACATCGGAGTTTCAATTTCAAGGAAACCCTTGCTGTCCAAATATCTACGCACCTCCATAGTCATCTTGTGACGCAATTCTATGTTGCTTCTAACCGGATTTCGACGTAAATCTAAATAACGATATTTCATACGGATATCGTCGCCACCATCGGTGTTGTCTTCTATTGTAAACGGAGGAGTTACAGATTCGTTCAGAACATTAAGTTCCGATACAATAATCTCAATATCTCCGGTAGGTAAATTTTTATTTTTACTCTCACGTTCGCTAACTTCGCCCTTTATCTGGATTACAAACTCACGACCCAATTTGTTGGCTGCAGCACAAAGCTCGGCATTTACTTCCTCGTTGAACACCAATTGCGTAATTCCATAACGGTCGCGAATGTCAACAAACGTCATTCCACCCATCTTACGAGTGCGCTGAACCCATCCGGCCAACGTCACTTGTTTGCCGGCATCAGCAAGACGTAGTTCGCCACAAGTACAAGTTCTATACATAATTAAATGTGTAAATATTGTTTTCTACATGATTATATTTCTATACAAAAGTAGAGCTTTTCGGTCAGTTCACAAAATCAAAAGTCTTTATTTTTCCGTCCGGTATACGATACATGATAATTTCAAGTTGATTTCTTGTACATGCCAAGGATTTATTGTAAATTTGACAATAATTATTACATGTAAAACACTATTTATTAAATCTACAAGTATGACTCTACTGACCAAAAGAATCGGTAAGATTCTCTCAACAGCAGCATTAGCCGCCGGTTTGTTCGTGGGCGCACCGACAGAGGCTTCGGCTCAGCAAGGCACATTTGCTGTAGGCGACAAAACATTCCTATTAAACAATAAGCCTTTCGTAGTGAAGGCTGCCGAGGTGCATTATCCCAGAATCCCACGCCCATATTGGGAACATCGCATTAAAATGTGCAAATCACTTGGCATGAACACCTTGTGCTTGTACGTATTCTGGAATATTCACGAACAGGAAGAAGGAGTAATCGACTTTACGGGCAATAACGACGTAGCCGAATTCATCAAATTAGCACAAAAGCACGGATTATACGTAATTGTACGTCCTGGTCCATACGTATGTGCCGAATGGGAAATGGGTGGTTTGCCTTGGTGGTTGTTAAAGAAGAAAGACATCAGACTCCGCGAACAAGACCCCTACTTTATGGAGCGCTATAGTATCTTTGCAAAACGATTGGGCGAAGAGATTGGCCACCTAACTATTGAAAAGGGCGGACCAATTATCATGGTGCAAGTTGAAAATGAATATGGTTCATACGGCGAGGACAAACCTTACGTAGCAGCTATTCGCGACATAATCCGACAATCAGGTTTTGACAAAGTTACACTCTTCCAATGCGATTGGAGTAGTAATTTTACTAAGAACGGACTTGACGATCTTGTTTGGACCATGAACTTTGGTACCGGTGCAAACATCGACAATGAATTTAGAAAACTTGGTGAATTACGTCCTAACTCTCCGAAAATGTGCTCTGAGTTCTGGAGCGGATGGTTCGATAAATGGGGCGGAAACCACGAAACACGCGGAAGCAAGCAAATGGTGGACGGACTCCGCGAAATGCTTGAAAAAAACATCTCATTCTCTCTGTATATGACTCATGGTGGTACTAGTTGGGGACACTGGGCCGGTGCCAATAGTCCCGGTTTCTCACCCGACGTAACCTCGTACGACTACGATGCACCAATCAACGAGGCCGGACAAGTTACTCCCAAGTATATGGAACTACGCGAAATGCTTGCAGGATTTTCTGACAAGAAGCTACCTTCAATTCCTAAAGCTTATAACGTAATCAGCATCCCGAAGGTACAATTTACAGAGGTTGCACCGTTGTTCAACAACCTACCCGAACCTAAACAATCGTTCGATATCAAGACAATGGAGGAACTGAACCAAGGTTGGGGGTCTATCCTATATCGCACCACTGCACCCGAAATTCCTTCACAAAGCATCATGAAGATTAGCGATGCGCACGACTATGCTCAAGTTTTTATCAACGGTAATTTGGTGGGTAAAGCCGACCGTCGCAACCATGAAAATATCGTAAAACTACCGGCCTTGAAGAAGGGCGACCAAATAGACATCCTTGTAGAGGCTATGGGCCGCATCAACTTTGGTCGTGCAATCAAGGACTTCAAGGGTATCACCGATAAGGTTGAAATAAGCTATGCTATGGATAATGGAAGCCTTGTGAACATCAACTTGAAAAACTGGTCTATCTACAACCTATCAGATAGCTACGAAACCCAAAAGAACATGAAGTTCCAACCGCTAAATGGCGAAAAGGTACCTGGCACATATCGTGCTACCTTTAAGTTAAATAAAGTTGGCGACACCTTTATCAATATGGAAACATGGGGCAAAGGTCAGGTTTATATCAATGGTTATGCCATCGGTCGTTACTGGTTCATTGGTCCTCAACAAACCCTTTACATGCCGGGCTGCTGGTTAAAGAAAGGCGTTAATGAAATCATTGTACAAGATATTATAGGTCCAACCGAAACTGCAATCGAAGGTCTAACCAAGCCCATCATTGACAAACTTAGCATCGCATCTCCAACCAAACACCGCGAAGAAGGTCAGAATCTTGACCTGACCGGCGAAAAGGCCATAAAAGAAGGTCAGTTTGCAGCCGGAAACGGATGGCAAGAAGCTAAGTTCGACACCCCTGTCACCGGTAGATATGTATGTATTGAGGCTTTGAACTCGCACTACAACCGTGAATATGCTTGCATCGCAGAATGGTACATGCTCGACGATAAAGGGCAACGCATAAGTCGCGAGCCATGGAAGGTAGCATATTGCGACGACGAGGACGTACAAACAGGAAATAAGGCTGCCGACAAGATTTTCGACCTTCAAGAGTCAACTTACTGGAGCACCAACCGCGGTGTAAACTTCCCCCACTACATTGTTTTAGATTTGGGTAGTGAGCAGACTTTAGGTGGTTATCAGTACCTTCCACGCATGGAACAAGGTGCACCCGAAAGCATCAAGGACTACAGAATTTACGTAAAGAAAACACCGTTTAAGTTCTAATCAAAAGAACATATTATTAAAAAAGGAAGCATTTCATTATGCTTCCTTTTTTTCGTCCTATCTAATTATAACCATTTTCTTTTTAGCTGAAGGAAAAGAAGACTTTGTGTGATACCCCTCATTGAGATATACACCACAAAAGCAAACCACAATGCATGATTCCCCATTATTTCATAAAAGGATGCTTCAACAACAAAGAACAACACCATGGATAAAGCCATGGACATAAACATTTGACGAGTAGCTGTAATTCCGATAAAAACCCCATCCCATATAAATGCAGCCATGCCAACCACGGGAATCACATACACCCAAGGCATATAGGTGTTCGAAGCCAC
>JAFOXE010000078.1 GCA_017425765.1 Paraprevotella sp.
ACTTCAAATTTATCCCAACTAAGATTATTCACAATTTCCTGAATTGTATGGTTACGTTGTTGTGCCATTTCAATAGGTATATAAATAGCAATTACAACAATCAGTGACAAGCAATATTTAGAGGAACTTTACTTGACGGGGAAGACTTCGGATAAAAAGCATCGATATCAGCCACATATTATAGCAAAATATCGTAAAACAATAGATTTGCTTGAATCTGTGGGAAGAGTTGAGGATTTATACCGCTATCATTCCTTGAATTATGAAGTTCTGGTTGGCGACAAGGCCGGGTTGGAATCGGTTAGAGTGAACGATCAGTATCGAATAGAATTCAAGACAACCCAAGTGATGTCCGAGATTGTTATAACAGTGTGCAATGTTATTGAATTGTCCAACCATTATAAATAAAGTTGAAGTATGGCAAATATGATAAGACAAGGATACACTCCTACACATCCGGGAGAAGTATTGAAGGATGAAATAGAATATCGTAAGATTTCGCAAAAGCAGCTGGCAGAGCAAATGGGAATTTCGTATAAGATTCTGAATGACATCTTGAACGGACGCAGGGTCTTGACAACAGCTACTGCCATGATGTTCGAAGCTGCACTGGATGTGCCTGCAGACTCATTGATGCGCTTGCAGTTGAAGTATAACATGTATGTAGCAAGTAAGGACAAGACTTTGATAGAACGCTTGGCCCAAATTCGCAAATATGCAGCTTTGCTCTAAGCCACAAGTCTACTTTTCTTATCTCTCCTCCCCACCGCTTCCGCAAGCAGCCGAGGCAGTGGGGATGATTCTTTTATTCTCACCGATGTATCCAGCTGGTAGTAACATCTACCCTCTATTCGCTCTGAGTGACAAGTGGGGAGGTAATTGTATACATACATAAAAAAACTCGCAACCGGGAGCGTTCCCCGATTGCGAGCATAAAATATGGTTTCTGAGAAATCAGAATATTTACAAGTTCTTCAGCGCAGGCCATTCACCACCTGTCCATTCCCAAGTGTAGTTACACTTCTTGGCTTCCTCTGCAGTGCTGTTATAAGTACTGATAGCAGCGTTCATGGCCGAAATGGCAGCTGTACTGTTGGCATCCGTTGATTCATTCTTCACCAAGGTATAGATACCACTCGACAAAGCATATTCATCACCCGCTACCCAAAGGGCTACGCCATTAAATGAACCACGCCCGAAAGCATTGCAATAATTATTCTTACCTTTTGTCCCAACGGTTAACATACCGGCATTGGCACAAGCTACAAAAGTAGTAGAACTAGCCCCTGCCTCACCTATCACACCACCGGTACTAGTATAGCCAGTATTTTGTGATTCACCACCGGTCACCTGGCCATAGTTGATGCATCCCAATACCAGAAAAACCGATTGTACATCGTAAGCACGCCCAATGATACCACCTGCGCAATTGTTACTAGGACAATAATTGCCACTATAACCTGTTACGGTTCCATGATTAGTACAACCATCAAGTGTAGCAGAACCTATCATTCCCGCAATGCCACCGGCAGCACTTAAAGCAACGGCTCCGTTGCCATTCACAGAAGCAGTATTGGTACAACCACTCACAATGCCAGAAGCATGATAGCCCACAATACCACCGGCATAGCTATGTGAGCCGGGGGTAGAACCCTGTTGTACACCCGTCACCGCACCTTCGTTGATACAGCCCTTCACGGTTCCCAGGTTATATCCTACAATACCGCCCAAATAAGATCTATTTGAATTACTGTTATACTTACCCGTCACTGTACCTTGGTTGGTGCAGTTGATTATCTGACCTCCTTCTTGGTTATATCCTGCCACGGTACCCATACGGCCCAAATTATTTGTAGTTCTTCCGGTTATATCCACGTCCATATTCAAGTTCTTGATGGTGCCGGCATTATAGGAGAACAAGCCACAAGCTCCACCATAATCATTGCTGAACTCCATCGAGCCGCTGATGGTCATACCATTGCCATCGTATATGCCCTTGAATGGATTATTCGTTGAGGTAGCTATCGGTTTCCATTCTCCACTGATGCTCAAATCCGCTGTCTGTTTATAGAACTTACCGGCATTGCTAGCATAGCCACCTACGGTTTTCAACCACTCCAAGTTGTAGGCATTGGCTATCAGGTATGGATTCTCTTCCGTACCTTCACCGACAGGCTGGACACTGACAATGCCCGGTTCCCAATCGGTACGGGCGGATTTTTCCAAAGCAATGGTAGTGGTATAGAGTTTACCAGCCTCGATGGCCTTTTTGGTGGTCAGTGTAGCTGTATAAGTATCCTTATTTGTAGCTACAATAAAAACCAACTTCTTACCTACACCCATAGAAGGCAAGTAAATATAGGTAGGCAATGCGGTGAATGAAATGTTATAATCGTACGCTTTGTTTATAGTATTATTATTCATAACATCCTGATTCTTATAGGTAGGCTCGTCGGATGATATCGCCACACTCGAAACGGTTTCTTCACTAGGAATACCTGTGAAACTGGGTTTCAACAATGCCGTAAGATGGTTGAACTCGAAGGTCTTACCATCCGCAGAAATGGCATACATATAGGTCAGATTCGGATTCAGTCCGCCTGCCGCTTGAGAGCTCAAATCAACACTTGCTACTTGTCCTATCAAATTGGATTTTGCAGGATAGACCGCCAAATAATTACCGCTGCCTTCTGCATCAGGAAGCGTACCAGTAAACTCATTGGTACCATCTGCCTTGGTAAAGGTCTCGTTCTGTCTATTTCGGATGACCGAAAACTTGTCTCCGTCCTTCCAGGAAACCGACACGGTAGGAGCCTTATCCGTTCCTCCTTCGGCCAGTGCTACACGGCTAAGGGGTGCGCCATTGTCCGGCAGATATGCCTTTACGGTTACGGTTTCGCCCGTTGCATCCGGTGTTACCTCCGGTTGCATCAGTTCTTCGTTGCTACATGCCGAGGCTGCTATCACGAGCAGTCCGCTCAATAGATAATTCTTTATACTTTTCATCATTCAGTCCTTTTAGGGATTATTCATTGAAAGGGTCACCATCATACTTATAATCCGGCAAACCAGACGAAGCGAAACCTCTCTCCACTTCTATTTCAATCACTTCTACTACAGGCGCTTCGTAAGCCATCCCTACTTCTTGTTCTTTCTTCATTTTGACTTTATTTATTAATTGAATTTCATGTTTTCCGAGATCCTTCGTCGCTCCGCTCCTCTGGATGACAGAGACAAATTATTTCCCAATAGAATCCGGGTGCAAAAATAATTCAACATTTCTAAACAAACTTGCTTTTATCTTTACTTTTTGCTTTTCATGCAGTTTTTTTTAACAAAGCACACGAGATTCTTCGCTTCGCTCTGAGTGACAAGGAAAGCTAACTTGGATCTTGATGAATATTAAAAAATTTCAACTTAGCCATCGTTCTAACGGTTG
>JAFOXE010000079.1 GCA_017425765.1 Paraprevotella sp.
GAAAAATCAATTACCTTAAGCGCGGCAAGTATCTTATCCTCACCGTCAAGGAGTATGAGATTGGCGTATTTGCCCATTATCTCGCATACGATTTTGCGCTCGGTGCATAGTTTGCCTCACTACCTAAATACCATATACCATCACTATTCTTGGTGGCAGTCAGAGTGATTGGATTTATATCCATATCAAATGCCTCGCACTCAATCTTAAAGCTAATAGCATCGGCTGCTTTACGTTCTACCGTCACATAAGCACGCTTGGCATCATCAGCAAAACCAATTACCTTAACCGAACCTACATAATTACCTGCCATTGCAGCTGTTCCAACCTTGACGGTCTGTTCTGCAACATAAACATCATCGTCCGAACTGCTACAAGAACAAACTCCCAATCCTGCACCGACTGCTATCACAAACATAAGTGCTGAAGAAAATAATTTTTTCATACCTTTTCTTAATAATTATCTATTTATTTGTATTGTTTAACAACTGCAAAAGTACACAGATTAGTAGAATGGATGACACCACAAATGTTGCCATATTCTCTACATTTTGTAGACGTTTTGGCAACACTTTGCAGAAGATGTTATAATGCTTCGGAATAGAAACGAAAGAAATTACACGAAAGGATTTTACTGATTCGATAAAGAAGTGCAGAATCTATACTGGAGCGTTGAAATATTTTGTACACATTAGTGCGATCGCAGCACAACGCCGCAGCAAACCAAGAAACAGAACGCCCCTGTTTCCTTAATTCTTTTTTTATTTCGCACCCAATATGAACCATAAACATAAAAAAGAGCATGAACCATCCGATGCCATCTGCCTTTCTGAGGTACCGCCAAGCAACCTTTGATCGCAAATAAGCATGGATAGTTCACGCCCATATACTGGACGCGAACTCCCATAAGCCTATTCTTCGATCATCATTTTTGGCGGTTTTCAGAAAGGAAGAATATGAGCTTGTAGCTCGTAACGTTTTAATGTCAATCGAATGGAAACGCTATTCCAAATTCGTTTTTAATTTAGTGATGTTTATTTCCGGCATCGTTGTTCCCTGCAACTACATGCCAAAAACACACCATAGATAATATTTTGTAACTTATTCTTTTCTAAATCAGTCGGGGTATTACATCGTCAACCTAATGCTGCTACCATGCTCACGCACGCTTGCGCTCCAACTCTTGCAAGTTTTCCATCTTCTTGGTTTCGAGGAATTCATATATTCCACACAAATGCTCGCGAACGCGGCCGTGACCGAATTCGTACACCTTGCTTACCAAACCGTCAAGGAAATCACGGTCGTGGCTCACCACGATAAGTGTTCCGTCGAATGCAATTAAAGCTTGCTTCAAGATGTCCTTAGTCTTAAGGTCGAGATGATTGGTTGGCTCGTCGAGGATGAGAAGATTAACCGGATTAAGCAATAATTTCAACAAAGCCAAGCGAGTACGTTCACCACCCGACAACACCTTTACTTTCTTGGTGCTATCCTCGCCACCAAACATAAAGGCACCCAAAAGATCACGAATCTTTGTACGGATTTCTCCTTGTGCTACATCGTCTATAGTTTGGAAGACGGTGAGATTTTCGTCAAGCAACGATGCTTGATTTTGGGCAAAGTAGCCTATCTGCACGTTATGTCCCAAAGTCAAAGTGCCTTCGTGCTGAAGTTCTCCCATAATACACTTCACCAGCGTAGATTTTCCCTCACCATTGCGCCCCACAAATGCAATTTTGTTTCCACGTTCCACAGTCAACGAAGCACCACTAAACACACGATGTTCATCGTATGCCTTGCCCACATTGTCCATCGTAACAGGATAAGTACCACTTCGTGGCGAGGGCGGGAATTTAAGACGAAGAGCCGATGTATCTTCTTCGTCCACCTCTATGATTTGTAGCTTTTCCAACATCTTAACACGGCTTTGCACCTGCAGAGTCTTGCTATATGTACCCTTGAAACGTTCGATGTAATCCTTCGTTTCTTGAATCATCTTTTGTTGTTCTTCGTACTGCTTTTGCTGCTGCTCACGACGCTCCTTACGTAGTTCAAGATACTTGCTATAGTTCACCTTGTAGTCATAGATTCGTCCCATCGTAACCTCTATGGTGCGGGTGGTGATGCTATCTACAAACTTGCGGTCATGGCTAATAACCACCACAGCCTTACCACTGTCAACCAAGAATTGTTCCAACCACTGGATGCTGTCGATGTCAAGATGATTAGTGGGCTCGTCAAGAAGCAGTACATCCGGATTTTGCAACAAGAGCTTAGCCAACTCTATACGCATACGCCATCCCCCACTAAAGTCGCTCGTGGGACGATGAAAATCCTCGCGTTCAAAACCCAAACCCAAGAGGGCCTTTTCTACATCCTCCTCAAAGTGTGTTAAATCGATGGCGTAGAACTTCTCGCTCATGGCAGCTACTTTATCAATCAATGCCATGTATGAATCACTTTCATAGTCGGTGCGCTCGCCCAACTCGCGGTTCAGCTCGTCTATCTCGGCTTCCATGTCCCTTAGATGCGAAAAAGCCATAGATGCCTCTTCAAACACGGTGCGCCCGTCTTCAGTCATCAAATGCTGAGGCAAATAAGCCACCACGCAGTCTTTGGGTGCAGTGACCTTACCACGTGTAGGTTGGCGCACTCCGGCCAAAATCTTCAACAACGTACTTTTTCCGGCCCCATTCTTGCCCATCAAGGCTATACGATCCTTCTCGTTTATCTGGAATGAGATGTCGCTAAACAATGTGGTGCCACCGAATTCTACGGCCAATCCGTCTACTGATACCATATTATAAAGATGTAGATTTATAAGTCTCGCGTGGATGAAAAGCATAGTCCTCCGCGCGGTTTTGACTGCAAAGGTATGAAAAAAGCATAGACATCAGCCGACGTTCTGCAAAAAAAATGATTACCTTTGCATCATAAATCAGATTTAGTATGCGCATAGACATCATTACCGTATTGCCGGAGCTACTTGAAGGATTTCTCAACGAATCCATTCTCGGAAGAGCACAGAAAAAAGGACTTGTAGAGATACACTTGCATAATCTTCGCGACTACTCCACAAACAAACATCGCAGAGTTGACGATTATCCCTTTGGAGGTTTTGCGGGCATGGTAATGCAATGTGAACCGATAGACCGATGCATTGCGGCCTTGAAAGCTGAACGTGAATATGACGAAATCATTTTCACCACCCCGGACGGCGAACAGTTTGACCAACCTATGGCCAATACGCTTTCGCTGAAGAAGAATTTGATTATCTTATGCGGACATTACAAGGGGGTGGACTATCGAGTGCGCGAACATTTGATTACAAAAGAAGTGAGTATCGGCGACTTCGTGTTGACGGGCGGTGAGCTAGCTGCCGCTGTGATGACCGATGCCATTGTGCGCATCATCCCCGGTGCCATTGGCGATGAGCAGAGTGCCCTTTCCGATTCGTTCCAAGACAATTTGCTGGCGGCACCTGTGTATACACGCCCTGCAGTGTATAACGGATGGGAAGTGCCCGAGGTTCTGCTATCCGGACACGAGGCGAAGATTAAGGAATGGGAACTGCAACAATCCTTTGAACGCACTAAGGCTTTGCGCCCGGACTTGCTGAAAAAGAAATAATAATAACGAAACAAAAAGGATGACTATTCGGTCACCCTTTTTCCTACTACAAGCCTATCGCCCGAGAAATCCACCTCGAACAGATGAGGCACACGTATGTATCTTCCATTTACATCTTTATGGCTGTGTACCGACATGAGCCAACGCCCATCAAAGGCCTGAAACAACATTCCATGACCAAAGTTTGGCGGTGTGATGGGCTCGGGTTCGTGCACCCATGGGCCATCCAACGTGCCACTTTCAGAATAAGCTACACCTTGTGTATACACATTATAAATCCAACTGGTCCATATCATGCCGAGCCTACCGGTGCCGGTACGAAATAAATAGGGGCCATCCGTCACCTTATTGGGCACCTCCTTGCCTTGCTCATCTTTTTCACGGCTCCACGGTGCAGAGCTGGCGCGAAACATGAGTATCCCCTCGCCCACCGATCCACTTAGGTCGGGTTTCAGTTGTATTTTCTCTATGGTTCCATCCCAATTCTGCAACCATTCATAACAGTACACCATATAAGGTTTTCCGTCGGTGTCTATCCAAAAAGTACCATCAAGTGTGGGCTTGTCGGCCGGCAAATAAATGGAGTCCGCCATCGGTCTATAAGGTCCGGAGGCCTGGTCGGCCACAAGAATGTGACTGGCACGTCGTTCTATGGCATTTCCTCGCACTGTGTCAATCATCACTTCTCTATTGGTAAAGGTGGCAAAGTAGTAATACTTATCCTTATAAGCATGAAGTTCGGCCGCCCAAATCATCGGTTTGGGCCCCATCCATGAGGTTGGATCGGTTTGTGCCACATCATAAGGTCCTTCCCAACGACGCAGATCTTTACTTTTCCATAGTTTTCCACCTGTTCCGGTCATGTAGTACATGCCGGTTTTTGCATCGGGCAGGATACACGGATCGCTCAAAATGATAGAATCGAGCGGTACGCTACGTTGTGCGTTCAACGAACACACTAGCATGATGAACACGAACATCAGCCAATTTCGGCGACTAAGAAAATTTGGAATTCCCATTAGATATTAGATTTCAAAGAGGTTATTCTACTTGAAAAGGGGGCGCTTTGTATGGTAAAACCACACCGTCGTGTGTTGCCCCACTACACCGTAGTGTCGTTCGCTCAAGGCGAGCATGTAAGCCCCCATCACATCTGCATCTGTTTTTGCACACTTGTACGTGTGAATTTATCGGGGTGGTGAAACCGATGTTTCTATATTCGAAATCCATTCCCAACAAATGATGGATATCAACCAAGCAAACCACAAAGTCCACTATACCGCCACGATGTTTATAGATATTGCATCAGAACGTCCCACACGGCAACAATGTGGCACACAGAACCACCAAGAACAAAGAAGTGAAACACAGAGTGCATGTAACGACGCTTGTTGAGCGAGTAGAACAATGCACCGGTGATGTAGCACACCCCTTCGGCAATAATCCAACTAACGGCCACAAGGCCTGCAGAGTCCAACAAAGGTTTGAAGGCCACCAATATGGTCAATCCCATGCATACATAGCAAATCGTTTCCAAGTTGCTATGCTCCTTAAGGTGACGGAAACTCATTACCGTTCCCAATATAGCACATGCCCAGATGAAGATGAACAGTGTCCAGCCCCAATAACCTTCTTGACGCATGGCCACCAAGGTCAAGGGCGAATAACTGCCCGCTATATGCCAATAAATGGCAGCGTGATCCCACTTGCGAAGCTTTTCTTTCATAGAATGTTTGGCGGGCCAAGCGTGATACAGCGTAGAGGCTATATATGAGCCAAGCATACCGGCCAAGTAGAGCCATACGCCCCATTGCGCCCAAGTGTGTTCACCATCGTAACACATCTTAAGCATCAATATACCTACCACGACACCAAGCAATATGCCCACGCCATGCGATATGGAGTTTACTTGCTCTTCGTTCTTTGTATAAAAGATTGCCATAACAGTCTTTTCTATAATTCTATTTGTGCCACAAAATTACATTTTTTTGAATAGAATACACGCTAACCTTATGTTAAAAATCACATCAAGTGTTTGGAGGTTTCGACACAATATGCTACATTTGCTAAGTAAACTAACACAAGCAGACTATGCCCAATCGACGACTTAACTTGTACATCATAGCAGGTTGCAACGGTGCCGGCAAAACTACAGCAAGTTTTACTGTACTGCCTGAAATGCTTGACTGCCGCGAATTTGTCAATGCCGACGAAATTGCAGCAGGCTTGTCGCCTTTCAATCCGGAGGGCGTGGCCATACAGGCAGGACGCTTGATGATTGAACGCATCATCCACTTGCTGAAAGAAGGAGAAACGTTTGCTTTCGAAACCACACTTTCAACCCGTTCGTACGTAAAGTTGATTCAACAGGCACAAAGACGTGGTTATTTCGTAACACTACTGTTCTTCTCATTAGAAAGTCCGGAACAAGCCGTAAAACGTGTGGCGCACCGCGTAAGCCAAGGAGGACACAACATTCCTACCGACGTAATCTACCGCAGATACGACGGAGGCCTACGTAACTTTTTCCAATTATACAAACCTATTTGCGACTACTGGGCGCTGTATAACAACAGTATCTGCCCGGCAGACAAGATTGCATGTGGCTGGAAAAACAAGAAAGTGACCGTCTTGAAAAAAGATACATATGAAAGACTTAAATATATTTACAGCACAGCCAAGACAGATGACTGAGCAGGAAGTGGCCGAAATGCAACGCAAAATTGACGAGGGCATTTTGCGCGCACAACAGAAATTAATAGCTCGCGCCAAACACGACAACATTCCGTTGGTGATGGCACGCGACGGCAAGGTGGTGGAAGTTCCACCAGAAGAACTATAACAAAGAATGTGGGAGAAGCCAACAAAACACGTTCGTCCTTATCTGTTTTTATGCAAAATGAGTAGGAAGATTTCGCTGCCAAGTAGCTCCCCACACGAACAGAACGAAACAAACTAAAGAGGTTGTCCGACACACATTGTTATCAGACAACCTCTTTAGTTTGAACATATAAATACAAAATTAACAGCATTAAAACTCATCCTTATGAAAATCGGATTAACATACACTTGCTCCACAATTGTTGAAGAAAAGCACTTGGCCATAAATGTAGGCAGCGGCGACCTGAGAGTATTGGCTACGCCCGCCATGATTGCACTTATGGAACAAGCTGCCATGATGACCGTGACTGAACATCTGCCGGAAGGCTGTACCACTGTGGGTGGCTACATCGGTTCATCACACATCAAACCAACGGCTTTGGGTAAGAAGATTTCAGCCACAGCAATACTTACTAAAGCTGAGGGTAAAAAACTCACGTTCAGCATTAAAGCCGAAGATGAGGAAGGCACCATCGGTGAGGGCGAGCACATTCGCTTTATCGTTGACCGCGAAAAATTTATGGGGCGCATAAGTTAATTAACTCACACGCCCCATATTATCAAGTCAGACATTCGTCTTTATTATTTCTCAACACCCTCTGCAGGCACATTAAATCTGCGCACGCATTGAGGTTCTGTCTGTACCGGAGTTTGTCCATGTGTTGACTCTCCTTTCACGTAGTAATCATACCCCCAATACGGATAGCTGTAGTCCTCTCCCCAATAACCATAGTCATCCCAATATTTTTCGTAGGCACGAAGAGAAAAATACGACGATTCGTACACTCCGTCCATGTAGCCACGGAAATATTCCGGCGATAAGCTATAATTACGAATCATGCAATCCAAACCGGGATCATCAAAGCGCAGATATATCACTCCGTTGTTCACATACCAATCAAAGTGATGACGAACGGTCATCGTTCCATATCGTCCGTAGTAGTCAATTTCTGTACCATATCCCGAAGTGTAGTCGTACGACGTGGGAATAAATTCAATATCGGAACCACGAGCAGGATACCCGTTTACCATCATTCCCAAATCGCCAAACCATCGGCCGGATAACGCCATCCCTCTTTCGACATCACGGTCGCAACTACTCAAAAAACCCACCATCAAGAGTACACACATCCATACGGAACATTGATTAAATATCTTCTTCATATCGCTTTCTATTTTAGTTTTTATTATCTTATGATGCAAAGATAGAAAGGAGATAATCCTGACACAAGTGGATTTTCCCGAACATCATATAGGGTTTTCCCTATACTTCTAAAGCGCCAATAATTTCAGTCACACTCTTGCAACCATGACGTTCCAAATATTCATTGATGCCGGCCGCCACCTTTACGGTAATAGAAGGATCAATAAAGTTGGCAGTGCCAATTTCAATGGCAGAAGCACCTGCCAATAGGAATTCTACGGCGTCGGTTGCATTCATGATACCACCAAGTCCCACAACCGGAATCTTCACTGCTTGAGCCACTTGCCATACCATTCGAAGCGCTACGGGCTTCACCGCAGGACCACTCAAACCACCGGTTGCTATGGAGAGTACCGGCCGTCTTTTTTCTACATCTATAGCCATTCCCATCAAAGTGTTGATAAGACTGACAGAATCGGCACCGGCATCTTCTACACTGCGGGCAATGTCGGCAACACTGGTTACATTGGGAGATAACTTAACAATCAACGTCTTGTTATAGGCCTCGCGAACGGCTTTTACTACCTCATAAGCCCCTTGTGTAGTAACACCAAAGGCCATGCCGCCTTGCTTTACATTCGGACATGAAATATTAAGCTCAATTGCAGGAATCTGCTCCAATTCGTTGATGCGAGCAGCACAAGCAGCATAGTCTTCCGGACATGACCCCGAGACATTTACAATCATATTCGTACGAATGTCCTTAATCTGAGGGTAGATGTGCTCGCAAAAATAATCTACACCCTTGTTCTGCAATCCCACGCAATTAAGCATACCCGATGCAGTTTCAGCCATACGGGGATAGAAGTTTCCTTCGCGTGGATTTAAGGTTGTACCCTTCACGATAATTCCACCTATATCTTCCAAATTGACGAAATCAGCAAATTCCAAACCATAACCAAAGGTTCCGGAAGCCGTCATCACAGGATTTTTAAGCCTTAATCCGGCTATATTTACACTTAAATCTGCCATAATAATCTATTTACATCAAACACAGGACCCTCTTTACATACACACACATGACC
>JAFOXE010000080.1 GCA_017425765.1 Paraprevotella sp.
ATATCCTCAATAAGTTGTTTCCTGTCTGTGATTTTGGTGCCGTTCACTATAGGAGTGTACTCCTTGTTTCGTATCAGTTGGATAAGTTTCTTGGGATAATTGCAACTGCTGTCAATGGCGATGTCCCAATGAGTGAAGTTGTTAAACACAAGTCCTAAAGTATCTTCTATGTATTCGAGGTGCAACAGTCTGCTGTGTTGCCAATTGTGTTTTAGATAGAATTGCTTATTTTCTACTTGCAACCATACAAACGACTGCATAGCCTCATCGGTGTCTGCTTTCAATCCCCATTGTAGCGTGCCGAAGACTTGCTCTGTGAACTCTTGGAAAGTGTTGTCTTTATAGTCAAGATAGACTATTTCATAAATGTAGTTAAAGTGAGTGCCTTGCACTTGCCTTAATCTGTACCCCCATTCGGGGTGTTCAAATTCTTCTGTTGGGTTATCTCTTAAAATGTTTAGATAACTGTTCTCTGCCAATGTGTAGCAGATTTTCAACTTGTCGATAATTGGTGTAAATTCATTTTGCATTACTTCTTAAATTATTACTATTATTAGTTCTCTCTTGCCATACAGTTCTCATTGCTTCTGCTATGGCTTGTTTGTGCTGTGGAGTCTTGCGATACCTTTTCATCGCTTGGCTAATTCTCTTGCGTGTAACAGCACTCTTTTTTCTCCCACGCAACGCCATTGAAATTTTGTGTTTTGTCTGTTCATTCATAGTGTTGTCCTTTTACTATAAATAGTAGGTAGGTTGAAAAAATGTAGAATTTTTTCAGGAAAATTTTACAGACAAAACAGTTCTTTAGTAGATAGACTCTCAAAACGGTTTCCTCAAAGGGGTTACCTATCTTGCAAATGCTTGAGCTACTATCCTTGCGTGTTCATCTTTGTTTACCTTGATGTATTTGAGGAAATTGTCCTCTGTGGTGTGTCCTGTGATTGCCATAATACTAATGCTTGGAACACCTTTGAGATACATATTGGTGGCAAACGAACGCCTTGCAGTGTGGTTCATAACGAACTCATATTTGGCACCGTCATTGATGATTGTCTTTCCACCCTTTACACGGGATAGGGTAGTCCTCTCGTTGATGTTGGCAAGTTTAGCACACAGACGGATATGTTTCAAGCAATGTGTTTTGTCCACGCTTTTTGGGAAACTGCCTCCGTATTTCGTGAATATCTCCTTAACCATTGGGTGCATTGGGATAACGACAGTTGCGTTTGTCTTGCGAGTGTGGACAACCATAGTGTCGTTACTCCTTATCTCAACATTGGAGAGGTCTTGCCAATCGCCAAAGCGTAGTCCAGTCCAACAAGCAACAATGAACAGGTCCCGTGTTTCCTCTACCTTTGCTTTGTCGCCAACAACTGCCTTGACAGTCTCATCTTCAAAGTTGATAGCATACAACCGATTAATTTCTTCCTCTGTGAGATAGATGTTATCTACATCTTGGCATTTGGTTGTGTAGGAGTGATAACACTTGTCTATCTCAATGTTGTTAAGTTCTGCCTCTTTCAACCATACTTTGATTATACTGAATGTGCTTGCAATGGTGTTTGCTGAATACTCTTGCCCTAACAACCAAGCAGTAAAGCGTTCTTCAAGGCGATTGTCAAACAGTTGCCAAGTGAGTGCAAGGTGATTGTCGTTACAGAACTCTTGCAAGCGTTTCAAGGCATTGTAATGGTTGTAGATTGTGCCGCTGACAATCTTGCGTTGGGTTGTCTTGTTAACCATTTGCTTTTTGCGTTCAATGTAGTCTTGTATGAATGTCAAAGGTCTTTTCTTGATGTTTGTGTCCTTGCCATTGATTTTGCATTTGAGGTAGTTCTCAAAGTTCTCTTTCGTGTGTTCAATCTCGCCCTCTGTAATTGCTTTTGCATAATCGTTGCAGTAAGAGAGTATCTGTTTCAGTGCTTTGTTTACCTCTTTATTATAGCGTAATTGTACTGCTCCAATGGCAGGGTCTTCTGTTGCCCTTTCGCCAATTTGGGTTTTTGTTGTCTTTAACCAATACTGTGGTTCTATGAGCAGTTTAGTGAAGACCCTTGCTCGTTGCTTGTCGATTGTAGTTGTCAACCAAATTTGAGATTTGTTGCTGACTGTTTTGAGATTGAAATTGACTCTCATAGTAAATTTACGGTCTATATAAAAAATATTTTCTACCATATAAAAACTGTTTTTGACTCATTATTTTCTAAAGTATATGGGAGGCATATAGAAAAGTCAAGGGGCAAAAGCAATTTTTTTTAATTTTTTTTCAAAGGTATCTGGAAAATCTCATTTGCTCAAATGGTGGCAACTGCTACTGGTGTCAAAAACTGGTGTCAATTTACATTTATTAGCTATTATGTTAAAAATCCCTCCAGAGAGGTCTGGAGGGTGTATATCAATGAAATAACCTCTGCTTTTTGAGGGCAGAGGTTATTCAAATATGCTTAAAAAGGGGTTTTTATTACTCCCACTCTATGGTTGAACTTGGCTTCGGCGACATATCGTAACATACACGATTCACAGTCTTCACCTCATTCAAAATACGCTCAGTAATCTTCATCAAGATAGGCCATTCTATAGGCTCGATAGTTGCTGTCATCGCATCAATAGTGTTTACGGCGCGAATGATTACCGGCCAATCGTAAGAACGTGCGTTATCACGAACACCTACAGATTTGAAGTCGGGCACAACAGTGAAATATTGCCATACTTTCTTATCAAGGCCTGCTTTCTTGAACTCTTCACGCAAGATAGCATCTGATTCACGAACAGCTTCCAAACGATCGCGAGTGATGGCACCCAAACAACGAACACCAAGACCTGGACCTGGGAATGGTTGGCGGTAAACCATATCGTAAGGCAAACCTAATTCCAAACCACATGCACGTACCTCATCCTTGAACAACTGACGTAAGGGTTCCACCAACTCGAACTGCAAATCCTCTGGCAGACCACCTACATTGTGGTGTGATTTCACCATCTTAGCAGTCTTTGTTCCACTTTCTACGATATCAGGATAGATGGTTCCTTGTCCCAAGAAGTCGATGCCGTCCAACTTGCGTGCTTCTTCTTCAAACACTCGGATGAACTCACCACCGATAATCTTACGCTTTTCTTCAGGATCGGCCACGTTCTCCAATTTAGTAAGGAAACGCTCAGTAGCATCTACATAGATAAGATTTGCATTCAACTGATTTCTAAACACCTCTATCACAGCCTCGGACTCGCCCTTACGCATCAAACCGTGGTTTACATGCACACAATACAAGTTGTTACCGATAGCCTTAAGAAGAAGTGCTGCCACTACAGAGCTGTCCACACCTCCTGAAAGTGCTAATAACACCTTTCTATCACCCACCTGACGACGCACCAACTCTACTTGGTCGTTTACGAAGTTGGTCATATTCCAGTTGGCCTCAGCCTTACATGTGTCAAAAACAAATGACTTCACTGCATCCTTGATTGCCTCCTCGTCATTAGTAAAGGCAGCGAGCTTCACATCACACAAAGCCTTCTCGTGTCCTGCTGCCATAACAGGGAAGCCTGCTTCGTAAATCTCGGGCAACACGTCAATAGCAACGCCATCGATCACGTTGTTAGGACCTCCATTGATTACAACGCCCTTTACATTGGGCAACGCTTTTAACTCCGCTGCAGTGATATCGTGAGGATAGATTTCACTATATACACCCAACGAACGAATGGCTCTAGCAAGTACGGTATTTTCGTGACTGCCCAAGTCAAGGATAACAATCATGTCTTGTTTCATAGTTTCAAACACCTTAATATTTCTGATACGATATTTTGATGTGCAAAGTTATATTTTTTGATATTTTTGTGCAACAAATATGGTCATAAACCACGAACATCTAGACAAAAAAAATGATGAATCCCGTAGTTATGGTTTCTACATGAGATTCATCATTATATATTTTCAGTTTGTTGTGTTATCTACACCTCCTTTACGAAGGCATCGGCTTGCGACAATGAATCAAGTTTACCCACGTCCATCAGTTTCAAGTCGGTGCAAATGTGTGCATAAATAGGCTCTTCGTGGCATACTGACAAGTAGAACTCTATGATAGAAAACCTACGCTCCCATTTACTGAAATGTGGGAACAGACGCGACGAAATGAGATGAATGCCAGCAAAAGCATAGCGCTTGCATTTGTCCACATCCAGATTGGGATAAGGCGACTTTACCTCGCCTGTTTTTATATTTGTCCATCCAACTAACCTATTTTCATCATTAAAAAGGAGATAGCGTTGTGTGTCACGTTCACTTACAACAAGCATTGCCGCCGCATCAGGTCTGCACGATTCACAGAAGGCTCTTAAATCCAAATTGCTCAATATGTCGACATTATGAATCAAATAATGCTCGTTCTGCGTATTTCCTGCAGTCAGTAAAGGGGCTGCATATTTAATACCCCCACCCGTTTCAAGCAGTTCTGTTCGCTCATCGCTGAACTGCACATTGACACCGAACGAACGTTTTTCTTCAATAAAATCTATAATTTGTTCACCAAAGTGGTGGATATTGATGACCACATCGTTTACACCTGAAGCTATCATCTTCTTCATCAAAATTTCGAGCAACGGTGTTCCACCCACCGGCACTAACGCCTTGGGCATCGTATCGGTCAATGGTCGCAAACGTGTACCCAGTCCGGCTGCAAATATCATGGCCTTCATTTTATTACTCTCCTATATATTTGTGGTCAAATCTTGACGTCGTGGTAAAGTCATTTGTATGCCCTGTTCACGATGACAGACTCTAACCTCTATACCATACTTCTTGTTCAAATGTTCGGCAAGATGTTGTGCTGAATATACACTTCGATGCTGACCACCCGTGCATCCGAACGAGAACATCAAATCTGTGAAACCACGTTTCATATATCGTTCCACATGAGCCTCAGCTAAGCGATATACACTTTCTAGAAACACAAGTATTTCACCATCATCTTCTAAGAACTTGATGACAGGCTCTTGTAATCCCGTCAACTTCTTATAGGGTTCATAGCGCCCGGGGTTGTGAGTGCTGCGGCAATCAAACACATAGCCACCGCCATTTCCGCTATCATCCTCGGGGATACCTTTTTTATATGAGAAACTAAACACACGAACACAAAGTTCTCCCTTTCCGTCATATTTAGAAGAAGTGGCTATCAATTGTTTATCCGACACTTTCAAGCCTTCGGCTTCATTCGTTTCCGATGAAGAATTCACTTCATTGATTTGATGCTTTGTTTGAGCCACAAACCTCGGCATATTTACCAAATCCACGAGCACACTACGCAAATAGGAATAGGGCAAATCGTATTCCATTAGTAAATTGCGCATATTTTCGACGGCGGGCGCAATGCTGTCAAGAAAGTGCTTCTTACGTTCGAAATAACCGCGAAAACCGTATGCACCGAGCACCTGCATAGTACGGAACAATACAAACAAATTCAAACGATTGTAAAACTGTTGCTTATCCACTTGCTTATATCGCTGCAACGACATCAAGTACACCTCTATCAGTTCCTTGCGCAATTCTGCAGAATAGCGTGCTGAGGCTTGCCATAAGAAACTCACCACATCATATTCCAATGGTCCTTTACGTCCCCCCTGGAAGTCAATAAAAAACGGATTACCCTCGCTGTCAAGCATCACATTACGTGCTTGAAAATCGCGATAGAGGAAGGTGGAATTATCTCCGTTGAGCAAATCTTCGGCAAGGAGTTGAAAATCATGTTCCAACTTCACCTCGTTAAACTCCAACCCAGTTGCTTTCAAGAAACAATACTTAAAGTAATTTAGATCGAACAAGACACTCATCTTGTCCATCTCGGGTTGCGGATAACATATTTCAAAGTTAAGATCTTCAGCCCCCTTCACTTGAATCTCGGGTAATCGGGATATTGTTTTGCGCAGCAAATCAACTTCTTGTTCCGAGTAGATTCCGCCCTTCATACGTCCTTCTGCAAGAGCATCAAACAAAGATGTGTTGCCCAAATCGGTTTGCAGATATCGCGTTCCATCGGTCGACACACCTAAAATACGTGGCACCGGCAAGCCCTTTGTTTCAAAATGCGAAGCCAAAGAAACAAATGTTTGATTTTCTTCTGTTGAAGTTCCCACCACGCCGATAACGGTTACGCCCGACGATGCGATTATACGATAGTATTGACGATTGCTGCCTGCTCCGGGCAACTTTTCCACCTGAGCCGGGCATCTACCATTATATGTTTCAAATAATTGTATCAGTTTTTCCATTTTCAAATTTGACTTTTGTCACGAACGCACGTGACCTTCATTTACAAGCCAACAATACCAGAAAAGCCATTGCAAATCACTCCACCGAAGCTACAATACTTCATTGCGTAGGTGCATTAAATGTACGGCCACCAAGGCTGCGGTTTCAGTTCGCATTCTACTCTTTCCCAAACTTACAGAACGAAAACCATTAGCCAAGGCCAAACGTACTTCTTCCACACTAAAATCACCCTCCGGGCCAATCATGACCAAAGCATCCTCGCCCGGTGTTAAAAGATCCCAAAGCAGAGGTGTTCCACGCCCCATTCTCTTCTCTACTTCATCGCACGGTAGCTCTTCACCATTTATATCGGCTTCATCGTAACAATGAGCGATGAATTTTTGTCCAGAGAAAGTTCGTTTCACAAATTTCTTCACATCTTCCAATTCGTTCAAGATGGGTTTTGCCGACTTATGGCTCTGCTTCATGGCAGATACAAGGATCTTATCTATGCGATCTGTTTTCACCACCTTACGCTCGGAAAATCTACATTCCAAAAAAGAAAGTTCGTCAAAACCTATCTCCGTGGCCTTTTCGGCAAACCATTCTATCCGGTCGATGTTTTTAGTGGGTGCCACCGCTAAATGCAAATGCCCCAACCATTCACGCGGTTGTTTCTGTTCGTCAAGGATACGATACATACAGCGTTTATTGGTTGCCGTGGTTATCTCGGCTCGATAAAAGGTACCACATCCATCCATCAAGTTAATTTCATCTCCCTCTGACAATCTGAGCACACGCAAGCAATGCGCTGCCTCTTCCGTAGGTAGTTCATTGCCGGTCTTAGCATCGGGCACATAAAAATATCGAGTTTCTTTCATGCTATTTTCGTCGTTCCAACTCGTCGCGTAATTGCGATGCAAGTTCATAGTTTTCTTCTTTTATAGCTTGCTCCATAGCCGTTTGAATAGCTTCGGTACTAACTGAATTTACGGGCATAGAATAGGAGTCGGCACTCGTTCTACGCATATATTGGCGTTCCAGCAAATCGTTGTCGATGCGGATGGGACACCTAAACGTATAGGCTAACAACAACCCTTCCGACGCCCGACAATTGCGTACTACACGAACCATACCTTCCTGCTCAAACAACAAGTGGCAATAGGTTACACCGCCTTGCACCGCACAAATACGCACCTCAAGCATGCGAAGATGACAGGTTCCAAACACTGATAACATGATATCGGGCATGGTGAGTTTTGCCGAAGGGGGTGTAAGGTTGCCCATCTTCAACATTAGGCTATGCGCTGTATATTGGTCCATCAGTACAGGCATGATGCGCGTACCCTCATCCTCACGCAAGATAGCCATATAGGCCTCCCCGTTTCGGGTACACTTAGTTACATCGGTAACACGCAGAACACACAAATTCTCGTTAAAGTACATAGACTTATCCTATTTTACGCACCTCAGGGGTATGCCTGTAACGGAAGAACACGGCGAACAATATGGTCATTACCAATGCATAACCGGCAAATATATACCAACAAGTGTTCCATCCGTCAATCACTTGCTCGCCCGCCACATCAGAGCCTAAACTATATACATATTTGTTGACTACCACTTGTGCCAACAGAGCACCCAAGGTAGAACCAAACCCATTGGTCATCATCATAAAGAGTCCTTGTGCACTGCTTCGCATGCTTACATCGGTTTCTTTATCTACAAACAACGAGCCTGATATGTTAAAGAAGTCGAAAGCCACGCCGTAAACCAACATAGAAAGTACAAACATCCACACGCCCGTGCCGGGATTGCCCACTGCGAAGAATCCGAAACGAAGCATCCAGGCCACAAAGGCTATGAGCATTACGCGCTTTATTCCAAACTTGCTCAAGAAGAACGGAATAAGAAGGATGCATAAAGTCTCACTGACTTGCGATAAGGAAATAAGAATATTGGCATGTTGTACCCCAAAGGTTGATGCATATTCCTTTATTTCGCCAAAGGCTGTGATAAATGGGTTTGCATAACTATTTGTTACTTGCAAGCACATGCCCAAGCACATAGAGAAAATGAAAAAGATAGCCATACGACGCTGACGGAACAAGCTAAACGCACGCAACCCCAATGTGTCGGCAAGGCTTTTTTTATCGGTGCTCTGCGAAACGGGACAAGCCGGCAATGTAAGCGAATAACCAGCAAGCAATATACTCAACAATCCGGACACCGCAAACTGACCCGGTGTTTGTTGCAGTCCAAGTAAGTCGGTCGCCCACATGCAACAAATAAATCCTATTGTACCCCATACACGGATGGGAGGAAAGGCTTTAACAGTGTCGATACCGGCCGAATCCAATGCCGAATAAGCCACCGAATTAACCAAAGCAATCGTGGGCATAAAAAAAGCAACACTTAGCGTATAGAGCGTGAACAGAATGCTGAAGTCTACCGATGCACCTGCGGTATAGCCATAATAAGACGCTGACAGCATGAACATTCCGGCCAAGAAATGGCACAATCCGAACACTCGTTGGCCTTGCATCCAACGATCGGCGATAATACCCACCAATGCGGGCATAAAGAGGGAAACAAAACCTTGAACCGAGTAGAACAATCCTATACTGCCGGCCAAGCCCACATTAACAAGATAACTTGACATTGAAGTCAAATAAGCGCCCCATACTGCGAACTCCAAATAGTTCATGATGGTTAAGCGTACTTTCAAATTCATTTGATTTATCGTTTTAAGAGGTTTATACTTGCTTATATGTACAACAATGCAAATTTAGAAAACTTTTTTGAGCAAGCATCTCTTTACGATAACTTTTAGGATACTTTTTGTGCAGAATTCCGTCAATATTAAACACAACGCAATCCTAAGCAAAAACACACGAGCATGTGATGCCCTATTACATGAGCATGTAACAAGCATCTACACCACGGTGTAGTTACCCTTTACACGAAGGTGTGTTTTTAAGAACACGCACACGTAAAATCTACTCCGCTAAAATATCAACGGAAATGCACCTAAATCGAGGATATAAAATAAGATGGGGCGGGATAAAAAAAAGAAGGTTGTCATCACGACAACCAATCTTTACGTTAACCTTAAATCTAATACCATGAAAAACACGATGCAAAGGTAGCTCTTTTTATATCATTAGCAAGCGAATTCCATATAAAAACACAATTTATACACATTCTTTAACTAAAAAGAATGCAATCGCATTGCTTTTTAACACTTACACTCGGGCTTATCTATAATAAAAGACGATTTCACCTCTTTTTTATTAAGATACAAACTCGTCTTCAATTATATATTTATTCTACATACAACACCAATCCTTTTAGGTATTCGCCTTCTGGATGATAAATATTTATTGGGTGGTCGGCAGGCTGATGCAGCTGATGCAAAATGCGTACACGACGGCCACTCTGTGCCGCAGCTGTAAATACGGCCATACGGAAGTTATCTTTTGTAACCACCTGCGAACAACTGAACGTAAATAATATTCCACCGGGCTGAATCTTTTCAAAGGCCTTAGCATTCAAACGGGTATATCCTTTTAAGGCATGTCGTAAAGCATCCCTATGCTTAGCAAACGCCGGAGGATCAAGAATAATCAAATCGTAGCGATCGCCCATGTCATCAAGGTATTTGAAAGCATCTTCTGCAAAGGCTTGATGACGCTTATCACCGGGAAAATTTAACTCGATGTTTTGATTTACCAACTCTACCGCCTTGGCTGAGCTATCCACTGAGTGCACCAACTTGGCACCGCCACGCATAGCATACACACTGAAGCCACCGGTATAGCAGAACATATTGAGTACAGAACGATTCTTGGAATATTGCTCCAAAAGACTTCTGTTATCACGTTGATCGACAAAAAATCCGGTCTTCTGTCCTTTCAACCAATCTATATAGAATTTCAATCCATTCTCGGTTGCCTGATTATCAGGTGCACCACCACGAATAAATCCATTTTCTTGTCCTAAACCGGCTTTGAACGGCAAAGTGGTTTCACTCTTATAATATATATTCTGTATAACACCGTTGGTTACTTTCAACAAGGCGTCAGCAATATGTTCACGCTCCACGTGCATACCCACGCTATGTGCCTGCATCACTGCCGTTTTACCATAAACATCGATAATCAAACCCGGCAAATGATCGCCTTCTCCATGTACCAAACGGAAAGTATCGTTCTGCGGGTTCTCAGCCACACCAATAGCGCATCGCATAGTATAGGCAGCGGACAAAGCCTGTTCCCAAAAGCAAGCATCAATAGATATATCCTCAAACGAAAGTACACGCACCGCGATGGAACCGATCTGCCAATGCCCAACAGCCACAAAACGCTCCTCGCTGTCCAACACGCGCACCACCTCACCCTCTTCAGGCTCACCTTCAATATGATGCACTGCGCCCGAGAACACCCAGGGATGAAAACGCTTCAAACTTTCGTCTTTACCTTTACGTAAAATTAGATTCTTGTACATGACCTTATCTTATTCTGCTGATTTCATTTAACTTATATTTGCTCTGCAATAGGTTCGGGTAGCACTTGTAACTCATAATCGCCCGAATTAAGCAAACTCTCAATTTCCTCGTGCAAGCGCAAGCATGCCCAAGCATCGGTGGCCGCATATAGCTTTTGCCCATCTGATAGCACGTCTGCCTCCCAATTACTCAATCGTTGACCTTTTGATATTTTCCGACCAAACACATTGGCATATATCTTCTGCAAACTTTGATCTTCTATACCCAATTGTTTCACGACTTCTTGTAATTCCACAAAACTGTTGGGTACAAAATCGGCACGCTTTCGCAACAAAGCCAAGTCGTCACGAAGCGACAGACCAATTTTACACACATCCTTGTGCTCCAACAAACGCACCAAAGAAGGTGTCAGACCGGTACGATCTAAACGGAACAAAAAACATGTGTCAGAAGTGGATATCTGAAGTAAAGCAACCTTGTTCTGTGCCCCACGACGGAACGATGGACGTGTCTCAGTATCAACCCCTAAACGTGAAAAAGTGAGTAAATAATCAACTGCCTTATCCACCTCCATCTCAGACTGGACCACTATAATTCTCCCCTCAAACACTCCACGAGGAAGTTCGGGTATTTTGCTTTTATCATATTTGTTTACAAGTACTTTCATCTGTCCCTAAGCGAACATCAGTTCCTCTTTTACGCTTCGATTACTACATATCATCGTAATCCATCCCATTGGCTGCATAACGCACACGGTGTAGTACACGCAAGGTGTCGACAATACGCTCGCCCCAATACAACTCAAAACTATCCACCACAGTCCAAAGAGCTTCACGCATAATACTCTCTACCCCATTCTTGTAGGTGCCTACAAAATTGCGAACGGCTTGATATACATCAGCCATGTTCTCGGAAATGGTTTGCAATCTGGTTTCATCAGTCTGCATCATGCCGATACCCGACAACTCTAAAAATTCATCATCGGCTTCCATGATACTAGCCACAGTAGCACGTATCCACTCATAATCTGCCTCCGAAACCAACTCCTCCGGATAGCAGTCATCGTCTGTTTCTACCTTCGGCAACAAGGTAGCCTTAAGATAAAGAAAGGGTAACAACTTCAATAAAGTGCCCACAAATTCTTCGCGTGGTCGTCCTTCCGATTGCTCCAAATAAGCACAAAATTCGGCTGCAACAGTCACAAATTCTACTACATCTCGAGAGTAGACTATATCATTTTGTACATTCTTCATAATAGTGGCGAGCATGTGCTCATTATTTTGAACTGCAAAACTACAATTTTTATCTCAAAAAAATAGAAAAGTTGGCGATTTTCCTTTAATTTTGCAATCGTATACCTAAAACCATTATATAATGAGTACTAAGAAAGAAGCCGAACAAAGTTCAAAGACCGAGAAGAAGGC
>JAFOXE010000081.1 GCA_017425765.1 Paraprevotella sp.
GTAGAGCAGAAAGGCTCTTTGGTAACACCTGAAAGTCTTCGTTTCGACTTCTCACATTTCCAAAAGGTTACCGACGAGGAGATTCGCGAGGTAGAACGCATCGTAAATGCTAAGATTCGTGCCAACATCCCATTGCAAGACCATCGCGATATGCCAATAGAAAAAGCAAAAGAATTGGGAGCCATCGCACTCTTCGGAGAGAAATACGGCGATAAAGTTCGCGTTGTTCAATTCGCCGATAGCGTAGAATTCTGTGGTGGTTGCCACGTGAATGCTACAGGAAAAATCGGTATGGTGAAAATCATGAGCGAAAGTTCTGTTGCTGCAGGTGTACGTCGTATCGAAGCCATCACCGGCGAACGTGTGGAAAATCTTCTTTATTCCATCCAAGACACCATGAACGAGCTGCGCACCATGTTCAATAATGCTCCAGACGTGAAGGCTGCTATACACAAGTCTATCGAAGAAAGCACGATGATGAAGAAGCAAATTGAAGATATGCTTCACGAAAAGGCGTTGGAAGCCAAAAAACACATCATCGAAAGCGCCACTATTTCAAATGGTGTAACCATCTTCCGTGCATCCCTTCCATTGCCTCCTGAGGCAGTGAAGGATATGGCTTTCCAATTGCGTAACGAAAGTGAAAATGCGCTCGTGGTATTGGGTAGTGTATTCGAAGGCAAACCCATGTTGACTGTGGCTGCTTCGGACAAACTGACCAAGGAAAATGGTGTAAACGTAGGTAAAATTATCCGCGAGGCCGCGAAACTTATTCAAGGTGGTGGCGGTGGCCAACCTCACTTTGCCACAGCAGGTGGTAAGAATGTTGATGGTCTAAGCATCGCAATGGACAAGTTCATTGAATTGGCTGGTGTATAAGTAAACACCCACATACAAACATATAAGCAGCCTTCCGAGAAATATCTTGGAAGGCTGCTTACTTTATATTGATACGGAATCCTCTGTTTGTTCTTTAGGCCAATTCACCAAGTAAAGACGTTGAGTAGCACGCGTAAAAGCTGTGTAGAGCCAACGAAAATAATCAGGTGAGAGCATATCTTCCGTAAAATAGCCTAAATCCAAGAATACATTTTCCCACTGACCTCCTTGCGCTTTATGGCATGTAACGGCATAGGCATACTTCACTTGCAGAGCATTGTAATGCAAATCTTCTTTTACTTTCTTTATCCGGTCGCGCTTATTTATTAGCTCCGGATAATCCTCCCACACCGCATTGAACAACTCCAATGCACGTTCGCGAGGTAAAGCCGGCGCCTCGGCTTGCAGAGTATCAAGCAGCAAAGTAACTTCTTCTTCACGGTCATCGTAGTCCGTAAAACGGAGCAGCACATCGGCAAAGCGAAAGCCATATAACGACCTTTCTCTTCTGAATTTCATCACCTTAGCCACATCGCCATTGGCAATAAAATCCATTGCATTATTATCCTTTTCACGGTCAGCAGCACCCCAATAATAGTTGTTTTTAGCTATGATAAGACGATCGCCGGAAGATAGTTCCTCCTCGTACCCCAAAATACGAGCTCTAATTCCCGTATTATATACATTAGCACGTTTGTTTGAGCGAGTCACCACAATGGTTTCATCTACCCCACACTTATAATAACACTCCTCAAGACGCTCTATCAATTCCTCACCCGTCACTCTACAAACATCCGGAAATCCGCTGAAACGCACACGAGGATAATCAAAAAAATCGCCGTCGGTGATGAGCCTGCGAATAGCTGTAGCATTCCACAATATACCCGACAAACGATCTTGCCGAACAACCTGTGTCAGCGATGCCGACATCACCTCCAAACCATAACCCTGCAGAGCCTCTTTCGACAAGGCCGGACTCTCCTCCTCGCCCACCGGTGGTAACTGCGCAGCATCTCCGACGAGCATCAACCGACATCCCTCACCCGAATATACATAATGAATCAAGTCGTCTAACAAACGTCCTGTTCCGAAGGTGGTTCCTGTAAGCCCCTCATTTGAAATCATTGAGGACTCGTCCACAATAAAAACCGTATTACGATGCAGATTTACGTTTAGACCAAACTCGCCAAAGTCGCCCGTGAACTTTTTCTGACGATATATCTTTCTATGAATGGTGTAAGCGACATGCCCTGAATACGAAGAGAACACCTTGGCTGCACGACCGGTAGGTGCCATCAACACTACTCCGCGTTTCAATTTACCCAACACTTTTACGAGTGCTCCAACTAAGGACGTCTTACCCGTTCCGGCATATCCACGCAACAAAAGCACAGCATTAGCATGTGGCAATGTCAAGAAGTCGACCAAAATTCCCACAGCATCCCGCTGCTCCGATGTAGGCACGTGCAGGAAATCCTCCCATATCAGTCGTTGTAATTCCTCTTTTATCACCATATTAACAGAAAAAATATCATCGAATTGTCGGTTATTCGATTTATTTATCTTATTTTTGCGATGCGAATGTAACAAAATAAAATAATATCAAGTCATGAAAACCATCATTAATGTAATTTTAGCAGTTTCTGCTCTTGGTTTGCTATACCTTTGCTATAACAGCCTTATGGAGCCCATCCAGTTCAATGAGATGAGAGCAGCACGTGAAGCAGCAGTAAAAGAGCGTCTTATTCAAATCCGTGAAGCACAAGAACAATTTAAGAACCAGAATGACGGTTTCTATTGCGATAGTCTACACAAGTTGATTGACTTCGTGAAGACAGCTAAGATTGCTTTTGTTAGCAAGGAAGGTGTGCTCACCGACGAGCAAATGGATAAGGGTTTAACTGAATCTTCAGCAGCAGCTATCGTGAATAGTGGAGATGCTAAAGCTATCGCAGCCAACGGCTTGGAAGGTTTCCGTCGTGACACGACATGGGTTGCCTTGATCGACAGCTTGTACGAAGATGGTTTCGTTGCCGATTCATTGGCATTTATTCCTTTCAGCGAGGGCGAGCAATTCGAAATGCAAGTTAGCCACGTTCAAACTCGTTCAGGTATTACTCAATGGGTTATGGAGTGCGGTGCCAAGTACGCACAATACCTAAAGGGAACTAGCAAACGCGAGATATACAATTTGACTGACGAAGCCGATAAGATGAGCCGTTATCCGGGTCTTAAGATTGGCGACCTCTACAGCAACAACAACAATGCCGGTAACTGGGAATAATAAATTCCGAGCATATAGTCTATCCATCCGTCTTCGTGCGGATGGATTTTCTTTTTATGCACACAACACTACAGACTTCACGTTCTTTCAAAAAGAAGATTATCAAGTACGAGAGAACGACACCTTGTCTATTGCGCTGCAACGAGCATTAACTTTCTCTCCGTTGTTGAAAAAGAGCTATCAAGATATTCATGTTGTAGTAGACTCACCTACAGCACACATCCCTCTAGACTTCTTCCAAAAAGACGATGTAGAGCCCTTCTTTCAACTTACATGTTCGACCTACAACCCAAAAACCGACACCACATTCTACAACATACTTCCGCAACAAGAAATCGTTGAGGTGGGATTGATAAAGAAAGACATTCTAAACATCTTGTCCGAATGCTTTCCATCACTAACCTTACACAGCATCAACGCACAATTACTAGATGCTTTTGGTCAAACCCACACAAAGAGCACACAAGGCAAAAAACGTTTGTTTGCCTACTTCCATGAGCAAGAGATGTTTGTGTGTCATTACGAAGGTAACAAACTCATGTTTGCAAATGCCTATGCCACCGAACCGCATCAAAACATTTCCTACTATATATTATATGTATGGAAAACGCTCGGTTTGCAACCCCTAAAAGACGAGTTCGTTTTTGTAGATAGCACAGGTAAAGCAGAAGCCATTCGCAATATACTTTCACCTTACCTACTACACATCACCTATTTTAAGCCGGAGCATTACAACCGGGATTTGCCACGAACTATTTTGAAAGATACACCCTTTGATCTTATCACCTTATTATATCAGCACGATTAACGTATGAGAATCATCACCGGAAAATACAAAGGTAGACATTTTGATGTACCCCGTACTTTCAAAGCACGTCCCACTACCGACTTCGCCAAAGAAAATCTGTTTAATGTATTGAACGGCTACTTGGATTTTGAAGACGACGTACAAGCATTAGATCTATTTGCCGGTACTGGAAGCATTACCCTCGAACTATTGAGCAGAGGTTGCAAAAAGGTTGTGTCTGTTGAGAAGGAACCTTTGCATTATTCCTTTATTCAAAAATGTTTGCAAACGCTGAAAGCAGAAAATGCATTCGTGATTCGTGGTGATGTAATGCGCTATTTAGGTAAGTGCAAGGAGCAGTTTGACTTTATCTTTGCCGACCCACCCTATGCCCTTGCCGAGTTGGAACAAATTCCGGATCTCGTACTGCAAAATAACCTTCTGAAAGCAGATGGCTTATTGGTATTGGAGCATGGCAAAACCAACGATTTCTGCCAGCATCCATGTTTTGTAGAACATCGCAGCTACGGCAGCGTGAACTTTTCCTTCTTTAGAGTAAAGGAGTAAACAATCGAACCAACGACGTCCCTATTCGTTGCCATGCCGAACGAGTAACCCAACGTTCCAAGTTCAAT
Organism: Paraprevotella sp.; assembly: GCA_017425765.1. GTDB lineage: Bacteria > Bacteroidota > Bacteroidia > Bacteroidales > Bacteroidaceae > Paraprevotella. The sequence continues at coordinate 4,586 of JAFOXE010000081.1, forward strand.
AAGCGACAATTCTGTTGGTCGTCAATAAATTGCGCCCTCATTTTCCGGGCTATTCCCGTGTTATACACGAATGCATTGATTTCAAAATTATGCTCA
>JAFOXE010000011.1 GCA_017425765.1 Paraprevotella sp.
CATAGTACTTACCCCCTAATTGTAATTTGCTTGATATTTCTTTACTATTGAATTACACGTTCATTTACACTGATTTTCTTAATAAGTTCCTATTGTACAATAATAGATTTATTTAGACGATGATAAGCTCCAACCTCTATTTGCTTGTGCAACAAAGGTAAGAAATATTTTAATTTTATATCCTATATCAAGGTCATATTTTTGAGTCATCTATACCCTCTATTTTATCACCCTTTCACGATGGCACATGTATCTGCAGACCTACATAACTACGCATAATCAAGTTCTTTGCAAAAAGAGACCATCATCTATACGAAAACACACGTAGGTGTAGATGCCCTCCACACCTACGTGTTATTGCAACGAGGCGTACGTCTTGATTGCTCAAGGTGTACGTGTGTTTTAGCTGTACAATGCCGTGCATGTGAAATGAGGTGTGGCAAACATCACAAGGAATGCACCACCCGAAGGCTTCGAGCACAAAAACAAGTAATGGTGTGCTGAGGGTTAAAAAAGTTTTTCATATCTTTACGGCACATTAAAACGTACGCCTTGCACCCATTTCTTGCAAAGCACAGAGTATAAAGATGATACAGCAAATAGAGTTCTCATTGCGTCCACGCACAAGAGGGTTCCACTTAGTGACCCGTGAAATTGTAGAGCAACTGCCCACCCTACCACAAACCGGATTGGTGCACTTGTTCGTGAAACACACAAGTTGTGCTCTGAGCATCAATGAGAATGCCGACCCCGACGTGCGCACAGATATGAGCAAGATTTACGATAGATTGGTGCGTGAAAACGAGCCCTTCTACGACCATGTGTTGGAAGGTGCCGACGACATGCCGGCGCATGCTAAATCTACCCTAACAGGAGTGAGCCTGACACTGCCCATCACAAAAGGTCGAATCAATATGGGCACGTGGCAAGGTATTTACTTATGCGAGTTTCGCGATTATGGTGGGGCACGCAGGATTGTGGCCACCATAATGGGAGAATAAGACAGGAAGATGATTGACAGAGTTACCATAGATCGTATTTTAGATGCGGCACAGATTGTGGACGTAGTGTCGGAATTTGTGACATTGAAACGTGCCGGTGCGAACTACAAAGGCTTGTGCCCCTTTCACGACGACCGCACACCTTCGTTCATTGTTTCACCGGCAAAAGGTCTGTGCAAATGTTTTGCCTGTGGAAAGGGTGGTAACGCCGTACACTTCATCATGGCGCACGAACAGCTTTCCTATCCCGATGCACTGAGATATCTGGCCAAGAAGTATCACATCGAAATTAAAGAGGAAGAACAAACCGACGAACAAAAGCAAGCACAAAGCGAGCGTGAAAGTATGTTCGTTGTAAACGAGTGGGCACGTTCTTATTTTCAACAGCAGCTCAACGACACGGAGGACGGCCGTGCCATCGGTATGGCCTATTTCAGATCGCGCGGATTTCGTGACGACATCATACAAAAATTCCAACTTGGATTCTGCCCATCAAAACGAAATGCCTGCTCGAAAGAGGCCCTCAGCAAAGGGTACAACGAAGAGTATCTGTTAAGTACAGGACTCTGTTATAAGCGCGACAATGGTGAGCTTCAAGACCGTTTCTCGGGGCGTGTCATCTTCCCCATACATACGCTTAGCGGTAAGACTGTGGGGTTCGGTGGGCGCGTGTTAGATGCTGCCACCAAAGGCGTAAACATTAAATATCAAAACTCTCCGGAGTCGGCCATATACAACAAAAGACGCGAACTTTACGGATTGTTTCAAGCAAAGCAAGCCATCGTAAAGAACGACCTGTGCTATCTTGTGGAAGGTTACACCGATGTTATCTCCATGCACCAAGCGGGTGTAGAAAACGTAGTGTCGTCATCCGGCACCGCCTTAACCACAGAACAGATACGAATGATTCACCGCTTTACCGACAACATAACAGTGCTATACGATGGTGATGCTGCAGGAATCAAAGCCTCGGAACGGGGTATCGACATGCTACTGGCCGAAGGAATGAATGTGAAATTATTGTTGTTGCCAGACGGCGAAGACCCTGATAGCTTTGCGCGCAAGCACAATGCCACAGAATATCAAAGTTATTTGCGCGACAACCAGGTGGACTTTATACGTTTTAAGACAAATCTGTTGTTGGAAGATGCACAAGGCGATCCCATCAAGCTATCACGTTTAGTGAACAATATCGTACAAAGCATAGCTGTAATCCCGGACGAGATAACCCGTTCGGTATATACGCGTGAAACGGCTTCAATGCTAAGCATGGACGAGAAATTGTTGGCATCCGGTGTGAGCAAACAAATACATATTCTTAAGGAGGAGAAGAAGAAACAACAAGCCAATGAACAGGCACGTATGAAGCGTAAAGCCGAAGACAATGCTACCGCAAACAGTAGGACCGGAATGGGACTCCCCTCCTACTATATGCAGGATTCTGCTGTACCTCCGGCACCGGAGTCGGCACCATGGATTCCTCCAACGCAGGAATATACCGTTACAAGCGAAGAAGAAGCAATTCCGCCATCGGCACCACTTGATTTTGACACGCAAAACATACCGCATGAAGTAGCAGAAGAGGGTACCACCGGTCCGACAGTGCCCAATACACTGAACGAGGATATAAAAGCAGAACGCCCCTCGGCCGATGTGCAAGGCATGAACTATGTGCCGCAAAAGGATGCCGACCAAATGATGTTCTATCAGAAGGAGCTATTGCTGATACAAGTTCTAGTAAGATATGGTGAATGCATCTTGTGCAATATGGTAGATGACGAGGGCAACGAGAAAACATTTACGGTGTTGGAGTTTGTTGACTTTATGTTGAAACAAGATAAACTCGAATTTCGTCTACCGTTGCATACGCAAATATTAAACGAAGGCTTGGCCCACTTGCACGAAAACGGTTTCAAGGCGGAAAGATTCTTTGTAAATCATCCCAACTCAAATATCAGCAATTTAGCTTTCTCCCTAAGCCTCGACAAAGAACAGCTTAGTAAATATCACTCCAAAAACCAGAAAATACAAAGTGATGAGGAGCGTCTGATGGAATTGGTACCACATCTTTTAACAGACTTAAAATTAGCCATAATTCAAGAAGAACTACGACAAATTCTGCAGGAGATGCGAAGTCCGTCCATCCTCACCAACAAAGAAAAATATATGGACTTGATGAAACGTTTCAAAGATGCAAAAGAAGTAGAAAGCGATTTGGCGCATAAATGTGGCGACCGCGTGGTGACACGATAAGAATACGTACAAAAAAATTAAGGAACCTCTAGCGGTTCCTTTTTTCATTCTACAGCCCTCTGTGATGGATAAGGTCGAGGAATTCTTCACGAGTCTTGGCCTGATTGAAAGCACCCGTAAAGTCGCTTGTTGTAGTTACAGAGTTTTGTTTCTCCACGCCACGCATCTGCATACACATGTGTTTGGCTTCTACTACCACC
>JAFOXE010000082.1 GCA_017425765.1 Paraprevotella sp.
GATTAGGTTCTTTAAGTACTTTCACGGTGTTGCCCAATATCTTTTCCACTTCGTCGATATCTTTATTACCGCCCACCACAGTAAGGCGGTCGCCAATTTGTAACACCAATTCGGGTGTAGCCAACAATTGAACACCATTGCGGAGTACACGACTTATATTCACGCCATAAGCATTACGCAGACGTAGAGAACCTAATTTGCGGCCGTTGATTTCAGAACGGGTTACAAGAATATATCGTGATTCCAACTCGCGGTCGATAGAGTTCCAATCAATATCTTCTTGATTCCAATCTCTGTTCTCTTGTTCGCCGAACAGAAGTGTAAGTGTAGGTATATCCTTTTCAGTGGTAACTACCAAAAGACGATCGTTTTCTTGCAGTTCGGTGTTGCCCGCTGGGATACTTACACGTCCATTGCGCCACATTCGCGAGATGACAAATTGTGTGTGACTATATCGTGCCAAATCTTGTATGCTCTTGTGGAAAATTCCCGGATTATGTACTTGAAAGGCTGCAATGTAGGTGTGGTTGGGATCGTCAGATGTATTCACCTTTAAGTCGGAACGATGGACAAATAGTTTGCGTACAGCCAATATAGCCAAAATAACACCTATCACTCCCAGCGGATAGGTGACGGCACAACCTAAAGCTGCCCCGCTAGCTTCCAGCCCCATGCTCTTAAGTGTTTGTTGCGCAGCACCAAGGGCCGGAGTGTTGGTTGTTGCTCCACACAAAATACCAATCATATTGCTAAGAGGCACTGAGGTGAACATGGTGAACGAAAGGGCCATCGTTGTGCCCAAAAGTATCACGCCAAGTGAAAGGATGTTTTGCAAGAGGCCGCCTTGACGGAATGAACTGAAAAAGCCAGGCCCTACTTGAAGTCCAAGTGCGTAGACGAACAACACCAAACCAAAACTCTCAGCATATGTAAGCATTTGTTCGTTCAACGAGATGCCAAAGTGTCCGGCAACAATACCCATAAAAAATACGAATGTAACTCCAAGTGATATGCCTAATATGCGACGCTTGCCCAACCATATTCCGATGGCGGTAACGAGTGACAAAACCACTATGGCTTGCAATGCCGAGTGTTCAAAAAGTAGAGAGTTTAGCCATTCCATGCAGTTGGATGTTTAATGAGTTATAGTTGTTTTACCACACGAAAGTCGTACACTTCGATGTCACCTTGCTCGTTTATAGGCTTTTGGGCTAGGTTAACAAGTATGTATTCACCATAGAACAGTGGCTCTAAGGGCGTCACCGCAAATCCCATATCCGGTAGGTTTTCTATCTTAAAGTGTGCAAGTTCCACACGTTTGTAGTTGCAGTCTTTCAATTCTGCTGAAGGCATTGCGCGGTGATCCGGACGGTTCTTCATTCGGATTACGGCGTAATCGTTCAAGTTTTCTGTGGTGGGGTAGATGGCAAATGTAGGTTTAACTTCGGCCAGTTGTTTGGAATGTTGTCCCCAAATGTATCGGATGTTCTTTTTCCCTACTGTTATTCCTTGGATTTCCCAACCACGTTTCACTTCTGTTTGCGTGGTAACCTTGGTCATTGCTGCCGGTGTGTTGTTCACCATGATGAATACTTTCGGTTTTTCTTCCGGTCGTTGTGCGTGTAATAAACATACGGTGAATAACGCTATTATAAGTAGGTGTAACTTTTTCATATTTTAGATGTTATGGTTGTTAGAATGTGGTGATGCTAGTGTTGGTGGCTTCGGCATATTTTTGGCACAACGCCTCGATGAATTGAGCGCATGCCAGCACTTGTTTCTTGTTGCCGTCGTATCCGTTCACGATGACCAATAAATGTTTTGTGTCAGTACTTAGTTTGGTGCGTTCGTGATCACTGGTTGGAGTTCCGATGCCGCCTATCTGGTCGCGATATACCGGAAGTCCTCCAATGTTGATTGGTCCACGTCCGATACCCTCATATGGTTCTCCTTCGCGTCCGATGCCCAATGTCAAAGTGTCGCCCACAATTCGGTCTTCATCAAATCCACCGATGGAGTAGCCGAATGCGATGGACGCCAAATTGATTAAATCCACCGTTGTGTCTACTTTATAAAGATCGGTTCCTTTCAAAATTCTGCGCACTAGCGCTTCGCCCGACGGGCGGTATCTGCTAGGGTCCTTACCGCAACGTTTATACGCCTCGCGGGTGGCTTGGATGGAAGGCATGCATTTGATGGATTCGGTTGTGTAGGTTTCTCGATATTTTATTTGAAATTCTCCGATTTCTTTCCATAGTTCCTCGCTATAGGCTGAATTTCGTATGTCGGCACAGAGCATCGCCCCTACAAAATTGGGGCATGCCTGCTTAATTTCGTCGGATAGAATAATGTGTTTCATTGTTGTGAGGCCCGCATCCGTAGGGCACGTTGATTTATGCGTACAAATGTAATCATATTTTTGGCATCTGTTGATGCACTTGTCTTAAAAACTTCACGATAATACGGAAAACACATGTACGGGATAATAAAACGACACCATGGTCTCGTTGCATCAAGACCATGGTGTCGTTATAGACTAGACGTACGTCTGTTTTTCGTTAGATGTTAGAAACGAAGGTATAATTGCAAGTCTGCAGTGTTATAATGGCCATCGCCCGTAGTGTTTTTATCGTTCACAAACGAGTAGTTTGCTTGCAATTTCAAGTTGGGGAAGAAGGTGTAATTTGCCGATAAAGCGTAGATGGCCTTTTGAGAATTCCATGTTTTATTGTCGCGATACACGTCCCACTTTCCATAAATTTTGCACTTAGATGTTACCGGTACGCCCACCGCTACATACCAAGCATCAGCATGATCTGTACCCTTAACGGTCATAGTTCCATCCTCTCCTTTTGTATAGTCCGAAATCTTGTGACCCTGGCTTGTGGCATATTCGGCACGAACGGTCCACTTAGATTCGTAACGCAGACCAAATGCCATACGATTGCGGTCTACGGTAATGCCATCCTGCGTATAAGAACCGCTCCAACCGAAGGCGCCAATTGACAAATTCTTGATGGGGTTTACCCATACACCACCGATTATGTCTTTTGAGTTGTTCTCGTCGCTGTGGTTGATACCCTGACCATTGTATACACCTACTTGGTAGTGCAGATAATGATGACTTCCTGATTTGCTGCCTATTAAATCGCCTTGCAATTGGATGCCCAAGTCGCGACCACCGCTTGAATGTTCGCCAATACGGTCGTTCATACCCGCCAACTTATCAGACAACTGAGAATATGCACCAAATCCCACGTTCCAAGGGTTCATCGGATTTTCAAATGTAAATGCTCGCTTAAACTGACCAAACTTGATTGAGGCGAAGCCGTATTTGCACCATTCTGCCCATGCATCAACAATGCGAGGGCCTTTTTCCTTCTTTGTGCCCGACACACCATTTACTTCCATTTGAAGGTTGTATTTGAAGTCCCAAATACGTCCACCGGCATACAAACGTACCAAGCGTAGGTCGATGTTGCTGTGGCTTTTTACGGATGAACCTAGGTCTTGATCAGAAACAGAAGCCTTTCCGATAATGTAACCGCCAAGGGTGGTTTTCTGTAACAACTCCTGCTTTACACTTTCAACTTTAGAAGTCTGAGCATAGAGATTACCTGTAGCCAATAGCGTAGCTGCAAGTGCGGGGATAAGAAATTTCTTCATCATTTTTATGTATGTCTTAAAACTGAGTGCAAAAATACGTAAATATTTTCAAAATCAAGCGAGCATGCTAGGGCTTTTCAAAAAAAGCATTCTTATATAAATGCGTAGGTATAATAAACCATTCGTGTGGGCCTTATTTTTTGTGAGTTCATGTTTTGTGGTGTGTGCATATTTTGTTACTTTTGTCGCCAAATTAAGATAACGACAGAATATTATGCCGAGAAAGAATTATAGCTTAGAAAGTATTTTGGATTTGAACTCCTCCAATATATGGGGTGCAGATATGCACGAATTGGCCGAATTGTGGAAACAAGAAAAAGACGAAGAGGGCTTTTCATCGTCTGAGGAAAAGCTTCTTAACGTAATCCGCTTAGCATTTGATGTGTTTCACTTCAACGAGGCAGACGAACGTGAGGCTGCAAAATATAAAACAGATGAGTATGCTCTTTTAGAGAGAACGGAGGCTAAAAAGGGTATGGCCGCCATTCGTAAACGTACTATACGTCAAATTACCGACCTATCATACGAGAATATCAAACACATTACCGCAGCAACTTTGTTGGAACTAATTGACCGCAATTTTGGTGGTGGTTGGGATTCTATTTCTTTGGCTATCAAGGATATTATTGAAACAGGTTTCGATATCAGTACTACCACACTTCCGGCTTCTCGTTTGCGTGCCAAGGGCGGTGTGTATGAACGTAAGATTGAGGATGGTTATGATGTACTCGAGATTGCCAAAGGTACATGGGTAGAGGCTATCTTTGCTAAGAAGAAGGAACCACAAGAGAAATTACGATTGATTTCTGATTCTGATTACGACGAGGAAGGCAACCGCCGTCATGTGGAACATGATGACGAGGAGGAAGATGACCGCGATCACGATGAGGAAACAAACGAAGACGATACATTCTATGAGAGTTATACGCCCGAGGCTGCAGCCAAGGATGTGGATGAGGAACTCGCAGAATTATAGCCGATCGATCTTTTGATGAACGAGATATATGTAATGAGCGCAACAGTTGCCTATGTGGTGCTGTTGTTGCTCATTTCTCGAGTTGTAGGGAGGTATACCGATAATAATGCCTTCTTTCGAGGCAGTAGAAAATCGCCTTGGTTTGCGGTGGCTTTTGGTATGATAGGTGCCTCAATTTCGGGTATATCCTTCGTATCGGTGCCGGGAATGGTTTTGGCTGAGGATATGACCTATTTGCAAACCTGCTTTGGTTTTGTAGTGGGATATGCATTGGTGGCCTACGTGCTATTGCCTCTGTATTATCGTTTGAATCTTGTCAGTATTTATCAATATCTTGATTGGCGGTTTGGTACATCGGCATATCGTACCGGTGCGGCCGTCTTTTTAATCAGTAAGGCCGTGGCCTCATCGTTTCGACTCTATGTGGTGGCGTTGATTTTGCAGCGATTTCTTTTTAATAAATTTCTTATTCCATTTGAACTTTCTGTACTTTTAATCGTATTCTTACTTTGGTTTTATACAAAACGGTCGGGGATTCGTTCCATTGTGTGGACCGACTGCTTGAATACTTTTTTGCTTATTGCCGCTTTGATATGTATTATAGTACAGGTTTTGTTGCAGACCCATCTTTCGATTAATGAGGCTTGGGATGTGGTGACAAGTAGTCCGCATAGCAATGTGTTCGTGTGGGAAAACGGGTGGAGTGGAAGCCATTTTGCTAAGCAATTTGTGGGAGGAATATTTATTGTGGTGGCCATGACCGGTTTAGATCAAGATATGATGCAGAAAAACCTATCGTGCAAAAGCCTAGAAGAAGCGCAAAAGAATATGTGTTGTTATAGTTGTGCTTTTCTGCCGGTGAACGCATTGTTGCTTGGTTTAGGCGTTCTATTGCTCTATTTTGCGTCCTTGAAGGGGATTGCACTACCGACATCAGGAGATGAAATATTGCCTATGTTGTGTGCTGAAGGTCATCTTGGCGCTGCCACAATGGTGTTCTTTATGGTGGGTATTATGGCTGCGACTTTATCAAGTGCCGATTCGGCCATGACGTCCATAACAACCTCGGTGTGTGTAGATGTGTTGCATCGTCCGGATAAAGTGCATATTCGGCGTTGGGTTCATGGAATGGTGGCTATAGTGCTATGGTTGCTGGTTTGTGCTTTTTCCTGGCTGAAAGAAACTTCCGTTTTGGATGCATTTTACACTATGATTTCTTATACGTATGGTCCTTTAATGGCCCTGTTCTTCTTTGGATTGGCTACACGTCGCAATTTGCGTGGAATGTGGGTGCCATGGGTGTGTATTGCATCACCCTTTATGTGTTTGGGTGTAGAGGTAGTGGTGCGCTCGTGTACAAATTATCAATTCGGATACGAAGTGTTGTTGCTGAATTCCGTCCTTTCTTTTGGGGCTTTGTGGTTCATATCCATCCGAAACAAAGAGGGAGGAAAATAGGATGAATGCGGATGTACTTTACAAATGGATTGCGCAAGGCGAGCACCAACAACAAGATTTCAAATACGAAATCTCCGACATCTGTAAGATTGCTCGTTCTGTATCAGCTTTTGCCAACACCACAGGCGGACGCCTTTTGGTTGGCGTTAAAGATAATGGCAAAATTGCAGGTGTGCGTACGGATGAGGAGTACTATATGATAGAGGCCGCAGCATCAAACTATTGTATACCTAATGTGAAAGTAGATGTTCAGGTGGTGGTGACCGAAGGAAAGCATGTGCTTGTGGCCGATATACAACCTTCGTCCGAACGTCCGGTGTATGCTCGTGAGGCAGATGGAAGCCGAGTGGCTTATGTGAGAGTAGCCGACGAGAATATTGTGGCTAATGCCGTTCATCTTCAGCTATGGCGTGATGAATACAAGCAGAAAGGTGCTTGTATTATTTTTACGGAACGAGAACAAAAACTACTGCAAAAGCTCGATGTAGAGGAAGGAATTACTCTTAATCAGTTTTGTCGATGTTCGTTGCTTCCGCGTCGTAAGGCCGTATGGTTGTTGGCACACTTTGTCCGTTATGGTGTAGTGGAGATGGTGTTTGTTAATCATGTATTTCGTTTCCGTCAAGCAAGATAGTTTTGTTTTTTTTAGATTCAAGAGTATTTCTTTTAATTTTCTTAATCATGCTAAGTCGGTTTGCCGAGCATATTTTGTGTACCTTTGTCGGCATTATCGGATAAGCATGAATAGGTTGTTGCAATTTTTCTTTGCGGTATGTTTTTTCTTTGCTTTACATTTTGAAGCAAAAGCCTTCCTGTGTCCGGATGTTTCTAATAGCGACACGTTGCTTATTGCCGATAGCCTTTTTATGCGCGAACTCGTGGTGTCGGTGGCTGCCAAACCGATGACAATGCGTGGCGATACCGTGGTGTACGATGTATCGGCCATCTCGTTACCCGAGGGCTCGCGTCTGCGTAAACTACTCAATAAATTACCGGGTGTTGAGGTAACAGCCGAGGGGCAAATTCAAGCACATGGTAAACCCGTGACACGCATTATGCTCAATGGAAAGGATTTCTTTGCCGGCAACAAAAAAATAGCCCTTGATAATTTACCTGTAGAGGTGCTGGATGAAGTCAAAATCTATGACCGCCTTACTGAGCGCGATGAAGATATGGGCTTTCAGTCGTCAGAAAAGGAGAAGGTTATAGACGTGGTAACGGTGGAAGGAAAAGATAAAGGTTGGCTTTGCGATGTGTCGGGTGGAGGCGGAACAGAAGAACGTTATGCCGGAAATATGTCGTTGAGTCAGTTTACAGATACGTGGCAGAATATGCTTTCGGCCAGTGCAGATAATTTACCTTCGATGTTCGGTGTTGGAGATTCCTATTATGATAAACTAAACAAGAATTCTTCAAAGGGTGATTCCGACAAGCAGAGTTATAATGTGATTGTGGGCCGTGAAACTGACTCGTGGCGTGTAAATGGAACAGCTTATTACAACACGTGGGATACGGAGAATGGTAGTCGTTCGCTTACGGAGTCGTACTTGCAAAATGAAAAGTCTTATGGGCAAACAGCTTCGACAAGCAAAAGCAAGGGGCATTCACTGACCACCTCGTTACAGTTGGAGTGGACAAATAAGAAAACCACGGTGAACATAGAGCCAAGCTTTAGATTGCATCATTCGGCTTACAACTCTCAATATCAGTCGCAGACCAGCGATGTGGATCCTTATTGCTATACTCATAATCCATTGCGAGATAAGGTGGGTGTGCCACATCAAAATCTAATTAACCGAAACGACAATCGTTCGTCCGATGAATCTGATAACTACACATTTTCGACGTTAGCCCGTGTAAATCATAAATTAAACGGACGAGGCAGAGTGGTTAATGTCGAGGGTAGAGTGGAGGCCGGACACAGTTGGGGTGAGATGTTCTCGCTCAGTAATCTGCACTTTTTCCGTATTCAAAAAACAGATTATGCTACGCGTTTTTATGATAGTCCCTCGCACACGTTACAAACATCCGGTAAGGTTACTTATATTGAGCCGTTATGCGAAGGCCTGAAAATGCTGGCTGAGTACGAGTTGAATTATCGTTATCAGCGAATGAATCAGTCGGTGTACGATTTGGATAAGATGTTTGCCGAATTTCAAAAAGAAGGGGTGCACCCATGGAAAACGCCAGAAGTTTATCGGGACAGTTTGAGTAAGTTTGCAACCAATCGTTATTGGAATCATCGTATGCGCTTGATGTTTCAGTATGTATATGGCAATCTAAACATGAAAATAGGTGTGCAAGCAAACCCTCTTCGCACCGAGACACAATATGACCGTTATCGCATCAGTGTGGATACATCGCGAACTGTGATGAATTGGAGCCCTGAGTTTTCGTTGTATTATAAGCATGAGGATCGTTGGAATCTTTCAATGCAATATACCGGTCACAGCGTGCAACCTGATATCTTTTATCTTCTGCCCATTCCGGACGACACAGACCCTCTTCATGTACGTATGGGTAATCCCGGTTTGCGTCCTTCATTTACTCATACACTCACCACAAACTTCTTTGTGTTCGAACCTGAGATGCAGCGTCAAATGTCGCTCTCGGCGTCGGTGCAAGAGGTTCGTAATGCTATGACGCACAGAGTATATTACAATAGTCTTGTGGGCTGGCGACGAACCACTCCTGTAAATATCAATGGAAATAGGTCACTGAATACAGCATGGACATTCGGAACTTCCTTTAAATCGTGTGCTGATTGGTATATTGATTTTCAGGGCGAAACAGGGTGGTCGCGACGTGTGGGCTTGCAACACTTGGATATGGCTTCGGACAAAACCGGTGGCGATGTGGATTTGGAGTATACTACGCATCAAGCCTATGTACAAAACTACTTAGGGGTGCAGTGGACAAAGGGTGTTTTTGTGTTGAAGCCCTACGGATATGTTTCATACGAAAGGGTGCGCAGTTCTTTGTATGGGGCAGATAAACGCGATACGTGGGTGTTCGGTTATGGATTTTCGGGTCGGGTAGACGCCGATTGCGGTGTGTCGGCAGCGGTAGATGTATACAATAATTCGCGTAGAGGCTTTATCGGTACGGAATTGAACGGTAACGAGTTTTTGTGCGATGCAGAAGTGTCTTATTCATTCTTAAAGGGTCGTTCAGCCACGGTGCGCTTGCAAGCTTGCGATTTGTTTCGTAATCGTGCCACTACAATAGGCGTTGCGGGCGTTAGTGGACGTCGTGAAACGGCCTATACATGC
>JAFOXE010000083.1 GCA_017425765.1 Paraprevotella sp.
ATTAATAAGAAGAATATATATAATCTTTTCATCATCATATCGTTTGAAAAACTCGTAGTGCAAACATACGTATTTTTATCAAGACGCCGTACCCAAATAAAGGAAAATCATACCCAACAACACCAGCAGAAGGTCCAAAGCCTTGCTCTTTAGATTCTTTTCCTGGAAAATCAGGGCACCAAACAAGAACGACACAATCACACTACTGCGTCGCACCATGCTGACAATGGAAATCATGGAGCCATCTAAACTCAAAGAAAAGAAATAGGCAAAATCGGCAGCCGACAAAAATAAAGAGATGAGCGGGATGGCCCAATGCCAACGGAAAGCGGTTGTTTTCTGACGATTAGGGAACCACAAGACGACTAACATGGCCCCCATCATAAGCAACTGATAAAAGTTATAATACGACTGCACCTCCATTCTATTAAGGCCTACTCCCCCCTCTTCCGACATCAAATATTTGTCGTATAGTCCGCTTACTGCTCCCAACACTGCCGCCAACACAATGCAGAAAATCCATCGGTTATGGCGAAAGTCAATTCCTTCTTTCTTTCCGCTCTTGCTCAGCAGAAAGAACGATACAATGGCCAAGATAACACCTACCCATTGATATAAATTCAATCGTTCGCCAAACACTAACACCGCACCGAGCAGCACCATTACCGGACGCGTAGCATTGATGGGGCCCACAAGAGTTATTGGTAAATGTTTCATGCCGAAATAGCCAAAGAGCCACGACGATAGCACGATGCACGACTTCAAGATGATGTATTTCTGCACCGCCCACGTAGTGTCAGGCACATAGAGGATGCTATCTTCTGCTACCTGTCCGCTGTGCGAACACAACACGAACGGCAGAAAGATTAACGACGAAAATAAGGTATTCAAGAACAACACCGGTATAACAGCATTGCCACGGAGCGATTGTTTTTTGAACACATCATAGCATCCCAATAAGGCTGCAGACAAGAAAGCAAGTATCAACCACATAAAAGAATCGGATAATCTAAATCTAAAAAGAAATTACTCCGTCACAAACAAATCTTCCGGATAGGTAACATCCACTAAGAACAAAGCATTACCGGGCATCGACTCTCCGGCTTTGCATCTATTTTTACCCTCTATCACGGCACGAACACCATCGGCATCCATCTTTCCACGGCCCACCTCCATCAAGGTGCCCACCACGGCACGCACCATATTGCGCAAGAAACGGTCGGCTTGTATTTCAAATCGCCATTGCGAAGGGCCCACTTGTGTCCACTCGGCCTTCATGATGCGACAATTGTTGGTCTTTACATCGGTATTTACCTTACTGAAGCTGGTGAAATCAATATATTCGAACAAAACTCGTGCTGCTTTGTTCATGGCCTCGAAATCGGGCGCAGAAAACAAACGGCAAGAGTAGCTGCGCTCGAAGGGCGACTTTTCGGTATGTACAAAATAATGATAGGTGCGTGAAGTGGCACTGAATCGGGCATGAGCCTCGGAAGTAACGGGCACAACCTTATAAACCGATACGTCGGGAGGCAAAATACGGTTGAGTTTGTAAGTCCACTGTTTAGTATCTGCCACCTCGCCTTCCGGAACATCATAATCAAAATGAGCCACCATTACACGAGCATGCACACCGGCATCGGTTCGACCGGCACCTACCACCGAAATAGATTGACGCAAAATGGTAGAAAGGCCATCTTGCAAAACTGCCTGCACACTGATGCCGTTGGGCTGCACCTGCCAACCGTGATAGCGCGCTCCGTCGTAGGCCAGATATATAAAATATCGCTGCATTATTTTACGATATATATGCCGTTGGGCAAACCTTTTAACGCATTAGCTCGTTGTGCTTTACGCAAGAATATGCCATCTGTGGTGTACACACGTACTTCGTCTTGTGCCGAGGTTTCAACTTGCTGCACACCATCCACGATTTTATAGTCGGACATCTGCACATCGTCGATATTGAAGCGTTTGGTTGAGCCAATACCCTCAAACTTCACACGAATCGGTCCCGACTTTTTAACAGCATAAGCATAACGTTTCCAAACTCCCTTCGTAAAGGATATTTCGGGTGCTATTGTAATCCAATTAGCACCATTATCGTTCGAATAGCTTACCTTCAACTTTGCACTGGTGTCGTTGCCATACAAACCGGCATAAAACGATAGCGAATCGCATCCGCCTAGTTTGTCCTCTGCCATTTCCAAGCGAGTTGCAAAACTTTTTCCGTCACTACTCTTGGCCACCTTAGCACGCACCGATTTCGTTTCGTTCTTCTTGTCGCTATCGGTAGTACCTAAAAGTGCGTTCTGCATAATCCATTTTGCAGCAGCACACTGCACCGTAGCCTCAGCATAAGCACCCTTTGTTCCGTTCTCAAAGCTCTCAAAGAATGCCTTTCCGGCATCTACATTGCCCATCAAAGTGACTACAATTTCTTCTACATCGGGAGTAGACAAAATCATCTCGCCCTCATAATACCCTTCCTCCAACACTGCGCCTAAACGTACTTGGAAAGAAGGATTGGAACCACTTACTTGTATTTCCTGTCCCCACGAACTTCCGTCCTTGCTCACCTCGAAAGGTGCAATAGTGGTTATGGTTGTAACGTATTTAGGAACTTCCAAGGCCGTGACACTGATGGTTTGTGCCAACGAAACGCCCTTAGGAACTGCTGTAAAGCTCAAACGAGAAGCAGATGCGGAGAAGACGGGGTCTACTTCGGGCATTACCACCTTCACCTCGTTGGAAGTGTATACCTTATTGCCTTGTTCGGCCGAAGTCATGGAAACCTTATAATAATAAGTGGTTTCGGCTTTAACATTCTTAACTATGTGCGAGGTGTCGGTGGTGGTTACAGGATAACCACTCAACGAGGTTTGAGCACCAGAGGCTGACTTGGTATATACATTGAGTGTATAAGTGGCACCAGGCTCAAAGGCCATCCACGAAGCGGTAAAACGCTTACTGCTTACGGCGCAAACCACATCCGTTGCCTCATAGGCTGGGATGCCGTCGACAAAAGTTACACGCACCGGAACTTCGGAACGATAGCCATCACCCGTAAATGTGAGCGTGGTGGTGTAAGTTCCTGCCGAAGTAGCCGAACACCGCAGACCAACCTGACATCCTTCTACCACATCTTGCTCGTTTAAAGAAGTCGTCATCAACGTAAAGACATCATTGTCGGAAGTTATTTGCACCCCTTTCGGCAAATTACGGCCACGCACAGCCACCTTAACTGTAAAAGGCTTTTGTAAGGAGAACATACCGAGATCTAGCACCTCGTTATGTGCCGGCACGAACAATTCGGGCTTCACTACATCCTTTGTTATATAGAAGGCATACTGCACCGAGTCGCCCCAAATATATTCCGACAAAACGGGATAGTCCACAAAAGGATTTCTATTGCCTTGTATCTTATAAATAGCTTCGTTTCGATTACGTTCTATCTCGTCCACAGGGTCTGCCTTAGCCCATTCAAGCATCAACTCGTACACCCAACGGCGCAAGGTGGGGTATGTATTACGCTCCACGGTGAGCAATCCCTCGGGTGTTTGCCACTCGTTGATCATATTTTGATAGCAGGTGGCCATATAAAAATAAGTACGGGCAAAATCACCCTTCCATTCATCGGCAGGCTCCCATGCAGTGATGAGTGAATCGGCACGATACGAGCTGGATTTACCCACAAGAATTACTCCGTTGTCGAATGATACGGTACCATCAACCACACCAATAGGGTTGTTGCTCTTTCTTCCGTTGGCAGTTTCGTCGCTGGGATATAGATTAAACAAATCGCAATAGGCGTTGTTAACGGTATGTCCCCACCAGCTATTAGCAAAAATATGTTCTATGTTCATACCGCTCACTGCGTTCAAACCAGAAAAATACCGTTGATTGTTGCTATAGCGATCACGAACACATCCGCCAGCCATGGCATCGGTAACGGCAAAGCCCGACCAAGTGTAGCCCTCGCCTTTTCCGCCATAGTCTAAAACCATGCGGGGCTGAATTAGTTGATGAAGGGCTGTTTTCAACTCAGACCTCTTCAAGCCTTGCACCTTATTGTAGTATTCTGCTTGCGCCATTACGGATGTCGTTCCCAAACACATCCATAGAACAAGACACATAAGACTTACTAATCTGTTCATTTCTTTACGACCTTATATATTCTATTATTTTTACGAATCACATACACGCCACGAGCATCAGGTAACGCATTACCCACATAGGTGCCCCTTAAAGTGAACACAGCCTCAACATCCTTTATCGGTGAACAGAAGTTGGGTTGAATGGCATCGACAGCCTGAACACCTTGCAACTGAATATTTCTCACTTCCCATGCATAGCAAGCCGAAGTGGTGGATTTATAACGGAAAGAAAGATGAACTTTTTTACCGGCATACGCCGACAAATCCACAGTACCCGAAGACACAAACGAGGTATAACCACCGGACGATGTTCCTGGGTATGTTACCGTTAGAACGTCCCACTCGGCCTCTGACGGTACACCTTCGTAGTTGTCTGAAATACACACTTGAAACATTTGTGCCAAAGAGTTGCTACCGTGATAGCCGGCAGCATGCTGAAAACTTAGTTGTGCCGAGGAATAACCGGTTAAATCTATCTCTGAGGACATGAGCCAGGCATCGGCTACTTTCTCCTTATTATATGCATTAGCCACCATGCAATCGTAAGAAGCATTGTGCGTCCATATATTGGAAGATGTGCCCTCCGCATTTACGCTGCTGAAGGAGCCTATGCCGGTTTCGAAACTTTCTAATAGAATATCCTCTGTCGTTGGTTCTACGGGTTGATCGGGCACAACCGTGGAGCCACCGGTACTGCTGCCATCCACACTGAATGCATAAGCGATGCTGTCGCCCCATACATATTCGCACAAATTGGGATAATCCACGTAGGGATTACGGTTGCCTTGAAGTTGATATACTGCCTCATTTCTTGCACGCTCAATATCGTCCACAGGATCTTGTTTACACCAATCCAAATACAATTCATAGGCCCAAGACTGCAATGTGGGCCAAGTGTTGTTCTCCAAAATATTCAAAGCAGACGAGCCGGACCATGTGTAATCTTGATAACAAGTGGCCATGTAGAAGTACACGCGGGCAAAATCACCTTTCCATTCGTCGGCAGGCTCCCACAGCGACACACTACGGCCATTAGCGCCGTATCCGGTGCCAACCTTTGTACAACCGTTGTCAACCTTAACAGTCTGCACCACACCCATGGGATAATTACTTTTTGAACTGTTAATGTCCGACTCACAAGGCATTAAATGGTGCAAATCTTTATAAGCTTGCGTCTTACTACCGCCCCACCAACTCTTAGGGAAAGAGTGTTCGATGTTCATGCCGGAAGGAGCATTATATGAGTTGGATGTAAAATAAAACTTTTCTCGGCTATAACGATCACGCACTTGATTGTTGGCCATGCGGTCGGCATTATAAAATCCCTGCCAGGTATGACCGGAACCACTTCCGTAGCTCAACACATTGGCTACACGGATAATTTCATACAAGGCGCTCTTTAGGGCTGCTTTTTTCTTACCATTTGCAGATTGATAATAACCTGGAGGTATCGTAGCAAAAGATGCCCTACACACACATAAGATCGCAATCAAAAAAAGGAATCTTCTCATAGGAATTAAATCTTCATGCAAAGCGGTGCAAAGGTAGCAAATTCTTATCACCTCTGCGCAATCTTCTGCACATTTTGACGTCTATACTTTCAAATTAAAAGGAAAAGAATATCTTTGCATGAACATTACCCCGTAAAAGTGAACACACATTTTGCAATTGTGATGTTGTAAAACAAAACACCTTATCTAAAACACCCTTATGAAGACACTATTTAAAGCCTTATTTGCAGCCTGCATGATGACCATGCAAAGCAACATTTATGCTCAAGAAATAACCGTAAAAATATCGGAACAATCAGGTTCAGG
>JAFOXE010000012.1 GCA_017425765.1 Paraprevotella sp.
AAAATTGCCGATTATCTCATCAAACCGGTAAATCCCACACAAATTCTTCTTACGCTGAAGAAGAATATACATCATAAGGAAATTGTAACCGAGGTGTCGCAAACGGCATATCAGCAGAATTTTGGCAAAATAGGGATGCAGATAAACGACTCCTTCACCTTTGACGAATGGACTGAGGTGTATAAGAAGTTGGTGTTCTGGGAGATGAAGCTATCCGAAACAGATAGTCAGATGATGGAAATGCTGGCCATGCAGAAAGCTGAGGCAAACCTTATGTTTGGCAAATTCATCAAGAAGAACTATTTGAATTGGATGGACAATCCCGAAGAACGTCCGGTACTTAGCCCCGACATCTTCAAGAAGAAGGTTTTTCCATTACTTAACGAGGGCGAGAAGGTGTTTCTTTTGGTAATTGATAATTTCCGTTTTGACCAGTGGCGAATGATCTTCGAGGAAATTGCCGACCAATTTTCGGTGGAAGAAGAACTTTATTGCAGCATCTTGCCTACAGCTACGCAGTATGCCCGCAATGCCATTTTTTCAGGGCTTATGCCTAATATTATAGCCGAGATGTTTCCTAATCTGTGGGTTGATGAAGATTCGGAAGAGGGAAAAAACCTAAACGAAGCTCCCCTCATCCAAACGCAAATGAATCGCTACCGTCGCAAGAATACGTTTAGCTATCATAAAATCAACGATTCGCAGGCTGCTGAAAAGTTTGTGGCCCAAATGAACGGCTTGGAGAAGTACGACTTAAACGTGGTGGTACTCAATTTTATTGACATGTTATCGCATGCCCGCACAGAGTCGAAAATGGTGCGCGAGTTGGCATCCAACGAGGCTGCTTATCGAAGCATTACAAAGAGTTGGTTCCGACATTCAGCGGTGAAGGATTTGTTCAGGGCATTGGCTGCCAGCGACTATAAGATTATTCTGACTACCGACCACGGTAGCATACGTGCCAATAATCCCATAAAAGTAATTGGCGACCGCAATACCAATACCAACCTACGCTATAAGTTGGGTAAGAACCTGAGCTATAACCCCAAAGAGGTTTTTGAGATTAAAGAACCTAGACGAGCAATGCTTCCGTCGCCCAACCTCAGCACTACGTATATCTTCGCCACGGGAGAGGACTTCTTTGCCTATCCCAACAACTACAACTACTACGTGTCTTATTATAAGGATACGTTTCAACACGGCGGAATTTCAATGGAGGAGATGTTGGTACCCCTCATTACTTTACAAGGGAAAAAACGAGTATAAACGATAAATATCTACATAGGAAATGGAAATAAAGATAGAATCCATCGAGAAAATACACGATGCAGCCAAGGAGTTTATCCGCAACATGGGCGAGGGAACCGTATTTGCCATGTACGGAAGTATGGGAGCCGGTAAGACGACCTTCACCAAGGCTGTGTGCGAATGTTTGGGTGTGACTGATGTAATCAATTCGCCCACATTTGCTATTGTGAACGAGTATCGTTCTGAGAGCAGCGAATTGATTTATCATTTCGACTTCTACCGTATCAAAAAACTAGAGGAAGTATATGATATGGGCTACGAGGACTATTTCTACAGTGGTGCGCTGTGCTTCATTGAATGGCCCGAATTGGTGGAAGAACTACTTCCGGAAGACACCGTGCGTGTTACCGTAAAGGAAAACGAGGACGGCACTCGTAGTATCATCTTCTAAATTGTGGTGTGCAAAGGCAATGGATGTCTTGTGGTGCCCTCAAGCCTTTCATATTGATAAAAACAGATGCTCGTCTTGATGGCTGTTAGACGCGCATCTTGAACGAACAACCCGTACGTGTGTAAACCTTGCACACGTACGGGTGTTTTTTATGAGTTGTGCGTCACATGGGCACGAAAAGGCTTATATTTTGTCCTTTTTGTGTTCGAGTAAGAATCATTAAGACTCTCGGTTTCCTTTATTCGCAAATACATCCTATTTTTGTAACCAAATCATGTTCATTCATCTATATCCATGAAATTTGCAATCATAGCCGCGGGCGAGGGCTCGCGATTGGCACAGGAGGGGGTGAAGTTGCCTAAGCCTTTAGTTACGTTAAATGGTGAGCCCCTTATCCAACGGTTGGTGCGCATCTTCAACTCGTGTGGAGCAGAAGAAATTGTCATTATCGTGAACACATTGCATCCCCAAACAGAGCAGTTCGTTCGACAGATGATGGAGCAGCGTGGCGCTGATGAAGCTCCTATTCGTTTGTGTGTGCGGTCTACTCCAAGTTCCATGCATAGTTTCTTTGAGTTAAGCGAACATCTGGAGGGTTCCTCGTTTTGTTTAACTACCATTGATACGGTGTTTCGGGAAGCTGAATTTGCCCAATACATCGATGATTTCAGATATTCGGATGTGGATGGAATGATGGCCATTACTGATTATATTGATGATGAAAAGCCATTGTTCGTGGCTACAGATTCCAGCTTTAACATCACCGGATTCTTGGATGCATCGTCATCTTGTCCGTACATATCCGGTGGCATTTACTGCTTGCGTCCGGTGGCCTTGAACACATTGCGTAGATGCATGGCCGAGGGACAGAGCAGAATGCGTAACTTTCAACGTGGTCTGATAGAAGACGGATTACGGTTGAAGGCTCGTTTGTTCTCCAAAATATTAGATGTAGACCACGCTGATGACATCCTTAAGGCCGAGCAGTTTTTAAGCGAATGTGATTAAGTAATTGATGTGTAGAGAACTTGTGTAATGAGTAAGAGGTGTGTGGTTTTTCTGTATTTTGTGCTTCTGTGTTTGGTACAGACGGTAGCACAAAAGGTTTCTGGACGCGTTACGGATGCGGCCACAGGAGAGCCATTGCCCGGTGTACACGTCTTCTTTGACAACGAGCGTTCCTTGGGGACCACCACCAATGTCGAGGGTCGTTACACTATCGATTTTCGTGTGGGTGCTCTCAACTTCTCCATGTTGGGCTTTCAAAGTCAGGTGCTGCAGGTGGCGGTACCGCGTACCTTGAATGTTCGTATGAAGGAGTCAACTCAAACTCTTCAAGAGGTGCAAGTAAGCAAACGTAAGCAGCGTTACCGTCGCAAGAACAACCCGGCGGTGGAGATGATGCGGAAGGTAATTGCAGCTAAGAAGAAAAGCGATTTGCAACTACGTGATTATGTGAGTTACCATAAATATCAAAAATATACGCTGGCGCTTAACGAGGTAACCGAAAAAGTATTTCAAGAAGATAAGTTCAAGCACACTCCCTTCTTAAAAGATCATGTGGAGGTACATCCCGAAACCGGTAAACTTATTCTTCCGTTGTCCGTCGATGAAACAGTGAGTAGACAGATATACCGAAAGTCGCCCAAGAGTGAGAAAAGTATAATTCAAGGTGTGCGAAGCCATGGCCTTAACGAGTTGTTCAACACAGGTGATATTTTAACCGGCATGGTGAAAGACTGTTTTACCGATGTAGATATATACGACAACACGGTACGTTTGCTGCAATATCCATTCATCAGTCCTATATCCGAAAATTCGGCCATCAGTTTCTACCGTTATTTTATTGTAGATACTCTGAAAGTGGGGGGCGACAAGTGTTACCAGCTAGATTTTACGCCTAACAATCCGCAAGACTTCGGCTTTTCAGGTTCTCTTTATGTATTGGCTGATTCCACATGGCGAATCAAACGTGCCGAGTTGGGTATCCCACACCGTTCGGATGTCAATTTTGTGGAACACATGAGTATAATTCAAGAGTATAAGTCGCTGCCCTCCGGCGAGCAAGTTTTGGTTAACGATAAGATGATTGTGCAGTTGGCATTGGTCGATTTTCTACAGAAATTCCAGGTGGAGCGGCACACCAGTTACAAGGACTTCAGTTTTGCACACATCCCCGATCGTGCATTCCAGATAAAGGGGCAATCAAGTACCGACCCCGGTGCGTGGATGCGTGATGAGGGATATTGGGAGGCACATCGTCCGGAGAAGCTCACTACGTCCGAAAGTACTGTGGATGCTTTTGTGAAGAAGTTGGAGAATATAAAAGGATTCAAATATGTGTTGTTTGTGGCTAAGGCCTTCATCGAAAACTTTGTAGAAACAACACTCGACCCAAAGAAACCGAGCAAGGTGGACATCGGGCCGGTGAACACAACCATTACGCACAACTTCGTGGAAGGTCTTCGTTTGCGTGCCAGTGCGCAAACTACGGCAAATCTTGATTCCAATTGGTTCGCCAAAGGTTATGTGGCCCATGGCTTCAAAGACCATAAGTGGAAGGGTATGGGCGAGGTTACATACTCATTCAATAAGAAAAACTATTTGCCTAGAGAGTTCCCTGTGCACAATCTCAGTGCATCCTATGCCTACGATGTGATGTCGCCATGCGACCGTTTTGTACCTACCGATAAGGACAATGTATTTATTTCGTTAA
>JAFOXE010000084.1 GCA_017425765.1 Paraprevotella sp.
ACGTGTACACACCACAGCCAAGAAGAGTAGTATACACCACTTCTTGTTTTTCATTATCAAATAGTTTTAAATGTATAAAAGAGTGCTCAAAAGTACATAGAATCTCAGACTTTACCCCCCCTAATTGTTAAATTATCTTAATGTGCGCGAAAACACACGCAAATCTTAGTCTATAGAGGTCAAAATGCACCCTTTACAAAAGCAAAGAATGCATCTGCGTAGATGTATAGAGAAGAAAAAGGACAGGAAGGAAACCTCCTTATGACATCAAAGACTAAGGATTCTGCACGCTAGCTGACCTGCTGTAAAAAACATAAAACACACACACAAACAGGAACATCGACACAAAGAAGGTTGTCCATAAACAAACACCATCACCCAACAATTGGGATATAGTGACATTAGGATTGGTAAATATATGAGCTGTAAGCACACCTACCCCATTATTTACAACATGAGCAAAAACTGAAGGCCAAATGCTTCCGGTGCGTACATAAAGCCAACCAAACAACACGCCCATCATCATAGCTACAGGCATTTGAGCCGGATTGGCATGCACCAAAGCAAATAAAAAAGAAGAACATAAAATGACCCAACAACTGTGTACACCTCGTTGCAGCAAAACACGTTGGATTCCGGCCCTAAAAATAAGTTCCTCGGTCAAAGGGGCCAACAATACAATTGTAACTATACCCAAAGGATGATGCATCAATCCGCATACTTCCTCAGCTACATAATCAGTAAGATGCAACTGCTCGGAAAGGATGTTTAATGCAATAATAGCCGGAAGCATCATCAATAGAACATATATATAATAAGGTATAGGAAGTCGGTACAATCTAATATCCTCAACTCGCAGTCTATGCGTTAAGAACATGACAAAAAGGACAGATATCCCACCCATGAACAAAGAGAAGGCCAACTGTGTAGTTTGCGATACAGAAAAGAATAGAGGGAATACAGAGTTCAATACTTGAAACAGACACAATACAAGCGCCGACAAGGCTTGCGAAACCAGAAACAATGTTATATATCCTAAAAGTGCCCACATAATATCATCATTTATACATAACGAGTACAAACCTCCTCGACCTGCTCGGCATCCAACTGAAGTTGTCGAATCAGCTCTGCCTTGCTACGAAAATGCTTTTCATCACGCATCCTCACCAAAAACTCCACACGCAACAATCGATCGTACAAATCGCCTTCGAAACGAAACAAATGCACCTCGATGCTACATTGATTTCCATTGTTTATTGTAGGACGACGACCGATGTTCAACATGCCGAAATAAGGTGTTTTCTTGTCGTCTGCCCCATAAACACGTACGGCATAGACGCCCTCCTTAGGAATCAATTTTTGAGAATGATCCACCTCAATATTTGCCGTGGGAAATCCTAATTCACGACCCACCGAAAAGCCATGCACCACCTTACCTTTCAAACTGTAATGACGCCCTAAGCACTGCGCAGCCAATTGCGGCTCACCCTCAAGAAGGAAAGAACGCGTAACCGAAGAACTCATGCATACATCGTTCACACGACATGCCTCGGCTAATACTACGTCGATACCCAGCTC
Organism: Paraprevotella sp.; assembly: GCA_017425765.1. Classification (GTDB taxonomy): domain Bacteria; phylum Bacteroidota; class Bacteroidia; order Bacteroidales; family Bacteroidaceae; genus Paraprevotella. Next base: position 1,579 of record JAFOXE010000084.1, read on the forward strand.
CTTACCATAACGTACATAATCTTCAAACCCATCGGTACGACCGCAACCAAAACGATGGTCGTAACCAATTACCAAGGCCTTAACACACAATTTATCTCGTAAAATCTGCTCCATGAATTCGCGAGCCGTAAAACGAGAAAGTTGCTCTGTAAAAGGTAATAAGGCACACACATCTACACCCGTTTGTCCCAAAAGTTGACATTTTTCTTCTACAGTGGAAAGCAATCTAGGCCGATATTCTTGCTGCATCACGCAACGAGGATGATTATCAAACGTAACCAACAAAGACTGCAATTGATGCTCAGCGGCATAACGCTTCACCTGCTCAATGAGAAACAAATGTCCGCGATGCACCCCGTCAAAGAAGCCAATAGTGGCTACTGCCGGTTGATCGTTTATTTCCTTGGAAAGGTTGATTAGTTTCATATAGTGTGTAAAAGTCAAAACAAATTCATCCAGTCATCGGGACGGTTAGGACAAAAAGTTTGTAATCCTACACCCTCGGCCGAACGGCAATTCTCCTTGGAATCATCGATAAAAAGGGTTTCCTCTGCATGTAAACCCGAACGTTCCAATACCGTACGAAAAATGGCCTCATCGGGTTTCAAAAGATGCATTTCGTAGGATAAATAGATGTGTTCAAAAAAATCCTCCGGACGATGTCCTTGCCATGAGAAAAGAGTATCGCACGAGTAATCCCAATGAATTACATTGGTGTTGCTGAGTAAAAACACTTGATATTGTTTACGTAAAGACAATATCTTTTGTAGACGATGTGAAGGAATACCCACCAGCATTTTGTTCCAAGCAGCTCGAATGGATGCGGGGGTAAGGGTTTCCTGAACGGATGCCTTGCGAACATAATCACTTGAAAGTCGGGCTATTTCTGCATAGAATTGTTCGGGCGTAATGTTTCCTATCTCCAAGCCGGCAAAAGGGCCACCTTGTCCATAAGTTCCCACAAATGCCTCGGCATCGAAACCCAACGAACGAAACGCATTTACGGTAGCGGACTTATCTAAATCAACAATAACACCACCAAAATCAAATATGATGTTCTTTATCTGCGACAACTGTTCCATATATTTCTTATCTTACTTTGCTTGCAAACGTTCCACGAAACGTACCACTTCGCCCCACCAAAACACGATAGAAGATAAAGAGATCAAGACTAACCACTCCGTGCCACTAATGGGCTGAGTGCGGAACACAGCACCGCCAAACTCCACGATTAACCATTGTCCCACCAGAATCAATGCCAACACCAACAGAACACCATAGCAGTTCCACAATCCCTTAAAGGCTGAAGCCCCTGTGTCGTAAGCCTTTGCATTTAATAGATTCCAAAACTGGAGTAATACGAAGAATGTGAAGAATAAAGTTAACTCATGCAAAGAGAACACGCCGTCAGCATTAGCATAAGCAATCAAAGCCAACAAGGTTATCACAAAGGCTATACCATAACCTATAATGGAGCGACCAATAGGTTTTGTGATTATGAATTGTGAAACCGGACGTGGTTTATCGTTCATCACGCGCACATCGGCCGGAAGCGATGCCAAAGCAAGAGCAGCAAAACTGTCCATGATAATGTTGACCCAAAGCATTTGAGTTACGGTCAATGGGAGTTCCGAACCAAAGAATGAGCCCACCAACACGGTGAACAAAGCCGTGAAGTTAATGGTGAGTTGGAACATAGCAAAGCGCTGTATGTTCTTGTACAACGAACGTCCCCACATCACAGCAGTGACGATGCTTCGGAAAGAATCGTCAAGAAGTGTAATATCACCGGCCTCCTTTGCAACGGAAGTTCCCGAACCCATTGCTAGACCCACTTGTGCAAAATTCAACGCTGGTGCATCGTTCGTTCCGTCACCAGTTACCGCTACTACTTCTCCCTTTTGCTGAAGCAATTTCACCAATCGTTGCTTGTCTAAGGGTCGTGCTCTACTCATCACTTTAATATCGCCTATGCGTTGCAAAGCCTCCTCGTCGGTCCATTCGGCAAATTCAACGCCTTTTATGCAATTCCTATCGCTGTCCTCATCGGTCCACAATCCAATTTGTCGTGCTATCTCAGTGGCCGTTCCGCTACTATCACCAGTAACAATCTTTACTTGTACACCGGCATTTCGACACATTCGTATTGCCTCCGGAACTTCCTCGCGAATAGGATCACTGATAGAAGCCAAGCCCAACAATGTAAAACCACCTCTTGAAACGAGAGTTTCACATTCGGCCGTATCATCATCATCCACCTCTTTACCCACCATAACAAGTGTACGTCGGGCATGGTCCTGCCAATCCTGAAGTTTTACACGATAATCGGACTTTTCTTTCTCGGTAAGCGTAGTACAAAGATCCAACACAATCTCTGGTGCACCTTTCACGTAGAGCATCCTCTTACCCGCAATAGGCGAATCTACCATTGTGGCCATGTACTTCTTCTCGGACGAGAAAGGCGTTCTCACTATCTCGCGAGCCTCGCTGCGCAATCTTACGTAGTTCTTACCTTGACTATGCAACCACAGCAACAAAGCCACCTCAGTAGGGTTTCCTAATCCTTCGGTACAGTCTTCGTTCAAGAAAGCGGTACTGTTGCAAGCAATGGATTCCGCCAGTACCTCACAATGTTCATCAGCACAAATCATCTCTCCTACCGTCATCCGGTTTTGGGTGAGCGTACCGGTCTTATCGGTACAAATCACAGTTATGGCGCCCATTGTTTCGCAAGCATGCATCTTGCGCACCAAGTTGTTGGTCTTTAACATACGACGCATATTCAAAGCCAGGCTCAAGGTAACAGCCATAGGCAAACCTTCAGGCACAGCCATTACAATCAGCGTAACTGCCATCATGAAGTTTTGGAGTATAATCTTCGACACATGGATATAAGAGTCCATATCCCAAACACCTACCGTGGGAATATATTTCCACAATGACATACTAGTAAAGATGATGAAGGCCAATACCGCGACAGAATATCCCACCTTGTTGATGAAGGCAGCCAAGCGATCTAACTGCCTGCTTAAGGGTGTTTTCTCGCCCGTAAGAGCTGTGGCCTCACGAGCCACCTTTCCGATTTCCGTTTGATCGCCCACAGCAATAACCCTTGCTGTGGCATTTCCCTCCATCAAAGTGGTACCACGCATCAATTGGTTAGTGGCATAGGGTGCTGCCGGGTCAAAATCAGCAGGATTTGTACTTTTCCCTACAACCGGTTCACCGGTCAAAGCCGATTCATTCACTTGCAACGATTCAGCCCGAAGAAGTTCGGCATCAGCAGGAATTTCGTCCCCCGTATCCAACATAATCACATCGCCCACCACAATCTCACTACGAGGAATCTCAACAGCTTTTCCGTCTCGCATCACACGCACCGGCTCCTCGCTCCCCAAAGCATTAAGAGCATCAAACTTACGGGCCGCATCGTATTCGAAATAGAAACCGATTCCCGTGGCCAAGAATATGGCACATACAATACCGATAGGTTCGGCAAATTCATTTTCAATAAAAGCAATAACAAACGAAAGAACTGCAGCAATCAGCAAAACACGTATTACGGGATCAGAAAACTTATCCAAATACAAACGCCATATAGACGGACGCTTGGGAGGAGTAAGCACATTGCGCCCATGCTCCCTTCTGCTCTGTTCCACCTCTTGAGAGGTTAATCCTAAGAATGTTTCTTGACTATTTGATTGCTCCATAACGTTCCAATTTTACGTGGAATATTTTCCACCTATTTATATATAACGACAAAAATAAATAAATATCACGGGCACGCCAAATTTAAGAGCTTTTGTTTGCACATTCACTGGAAATGCATTATCTTTGCGCCGAATTTAGAACTCGAATTCACCGGACTTGTAGCTCAGTTGGTTAGAGCAACAGACTCATAATCTGGAGGTCCCTGGTTCAAGCCCAGGCTGGTCCACGAAATGGAAAAGCGTTAATTGCAATAACAACAAGCAGTTAGCGCTTTCTTTTTTTGTGCATTTTGAGATTTCCGAGCCGCGCTGGATGTCAAGAACAGGCTGTTTTATAGCTAATTTAAAGCATTTGTTGACTAATTGTTGACTAATTAAAATGCATGTAAAATGTTGACTTTCAACGCAGAAATCAAAAGAGGTGGACGAAAACAGAATGGAACTTACAATGTAAAGTTAAGATTTACACTCGACAGTAAGGTGAAGAGATTATAGACTAGCCTAGTGCCCATAGGCTAAAGAATCAATCAAAAATTTGATATCAAACAAGCATCCTATTTAATACAAGATGTGGACACCCCTCCCAATTTTATCCATTTAATCGAAAGTTTAGAAGGCGGAGGAATTTGTGAACCTTGCCTTTTCCCAAGATAAAAAAGTTCATATTTGGGGTGGCATTGGCATAAAAGAGGATTATGCCATATATCACAAGCCATGAAGAAAACTATATTTCCCTCACAAATTCTCTCTACATTTTACATAGAATATCGCACCTTTTTGTTACATTTGCATCAATTCTGGTTCGCGTCATGTGGAGCAGAAGTACATAACGAAAGGGTGTTATTGAAATTATCTTCATTAGTGAAATTCTCGCAAAATTTCTATGTCGCGAAGATAATAGGCAGTAGCACCACATCATTGGTTTGTACAGCCCTTATTGGCTCTTTACATAACCTTTGGTGTGGGCTATTGTCTTTACCAGCGACAAGGCAATGCGAGAAGCCTCACTATAAGGTAAAGACAGTAAGTTCCCACACCTTATTTTTTTATCCGCTTTCATCTGGGAATTGGGGAGCAAAAGTCTTTTTTGCTATGGCATACATTTTAGATGAAAACAAAGTTAGATTAGGCTTGCCAAAAGCCTTTAAAGATGTTCAACTTTATTTGCAACAGAAAGAAATAGTAGTAGATAAAATTAGGGTTGAAACAGCAAACTTTTCAAAAGAGGAAGATTCGATTTACACGGTATCTGGTTTTATCAAAGTCTCTATAGTTAAGGAGGATGGGATATATGAGGACTTATATTCTTACACAACGAAAATAACCGTTAACAAAGATGATGAAATCGAGAACTGTGAAAATATTTATCTAAATAAGTTATCATAATACTAACAAATGAAAACAATCAAACAATTGCTGATAACAGTAGCAGTACTACTGTGTAGCACGGTGGCAACAGCCCACGATTTTACGGTGGATGGCATCTATTACCACATCACCAATGCCACGGCAAAAACCGTGGAGGTTACCTACAAAGGTAGCTCACATAGTTCGAGCAATGAGTATATTGGTGTGGTGACTATCCCATTGAGTGTCACTTATAGCGGAACAACTTATAGCGTTACAAGCATA
>JAFOXE010000085.1 GCA_017425765.1 Paraprevotella sp.
ACTACTCTCATAATCAAGGTCATCAACACCGAAAGTTGCACCAAAGAAATAGCGATCGAGTACGTTGTAGGACAGGTTAATATCTACGCCATGCAGCCCCCCACTTGTCACTCTTGTAAAGGCATTACGGTCAGCCCCATAGGAATAATATCCTTGTGCATCGCTATCAAACAACCACGCGTTATAAGCAGTACCAATTAGGCGACTTGGGAAATTGGTATAGCCCTTATCGTCAACATATGCCCACAAATTACTCAAATGGGCGAATTGATCTGTTTGCGACAAACCAAAGGTATTAGCATTGTTGGCCGTGAGCACATGATTATAATTCGCTTTCTTTTGATAGTTGACACCGAAGTTAAAATACTGGCTCATGCCGTCGGGATCTAAAGGAAGACTTACAACCACGCCCAAGTTGTCGAACGAAAAATGAGTAAGACTTTCATCTCTATTTTGTTTGTCGGTCTGCGATAAAACGCTGAGTGTTCCGGCAAAGGTTGTTCTGCGAAATAGACCTATACCTGCCGGATTAGACGACATAACGGATATGTCTGCCCCCAAAGCACCCATGGCACCACCCATTCCCACATAACGTGCCGTTCCTATCAAATCGGTAGTGTTGGTGATGCGCTCGTTTACATATGTATCTTGCGCTGAGAGTTGCACGCTCGTCATCAATAGTGCAACCAATACACTCCAAAGATTTAAGTTCTGCTTCATATTATTGTAATTTATACGTTTGACGTTATTTATTTCATCGTTAGAAAGCAAATTTATCTGCGTCCTCCTCTACCACCACCTGAACGAATGCCACCTCCAGAACTGCGACTATTGCCATTCAAACCTCCACCTGTTGAGTAGTGACTACTACGTGAACTACGATTAGAGTTTTGATATTCTCCTCCGTAATTGTGAGAGCTACTACCTGATTTATTGTGGTATCGCTCTGTGCGATTGCTCGTAGAGGCGGCAGTTGATGAGTTTGTAGAAGACACTCTTTTCTGCCCCACCTTATTGTATCTTGATGGTCGAGTTGATTTAGATTGCCCGGAAGGAATTATTGTCGTGTTCTGAGTTCTTCTATTCACACCACGCTGACGCACTGTGTTGCTCGATGGGCGATTACCCATAGGACGATTGATTACTGTTCCCGGCGACGGCTTTACAACTCCTTGTCCATTGCGATTTGGGAATCGTACACCTTCGCGTCGTGGACTATGAGGACGTACACTTGGATACTTGCTTGCCGGAAAATGTCCAATAGGATAATGTAAGTGATGGACACCTCCCCAATAGGGATAATATCCATATGGATGCCAACCATACCATCCACCAAAGTACGGTCCGGTATATCCAAATCCCCATCTCCAATGTGCATAATGGTAGCTGTATGAATAATAAGGATAATCAAAATAATAGAACGAGTTCCAATAGGTTGGAAAAGCATACGCATATATTCCATCATCAAACACGTTCCAGTAAATGGCATTAGGCCCATAACACAAATCCCAATAAAGAGGACTGCTTACAGGAATTCCCATGGAAGGAGAACGAAAACGCAATAATCTTTTTGCATACACATAATCGGCCTCTGTGCCAACAAAGTCGTTCACCCAATCGCCGGATGCGCTTGCATCATCCTCTACATTTCCTTCTTCGGGTGTTTCTTCGAAGTACAGAGTGTCATTTTCAACATGAACTATATACTGTGTATTACGTTTCCTTCGATTGTATTCATCTACATCACGATACTCAACTATTCCTGCTTTTTCTGCATATTGATTTTCGTCTGAAACAGGCTCCTTCGAGCGTTTGGTCGTCTTCTGATCTTGTTTTGCCTTACGCGGAATGAAATACATATCATCATTCTGCGCCCACCCCACAAGTGAACACAGGCACAACAAACTGCATATCAACATTCGAACTTTCATAAAAGACATCTTCATCAAAACCATATTATATCTATTGCAAATTTATAGGTTAATGCGCACAAGAGCAAAGGATTTTCCCTATTATGGAAGCGGGATTTCCCCATTTTTTACTAATTTTGCCTAAAGAAAATAACAAACAGAACATCCACTCCATGAAATATATTGAAGTTGACTTCCGAATCACACCCACAAGCGAGGATTTGTGCGACATCTTATCAGCTCTTTTAGCTGAAGAGGCAGATTTTGAAACCTTTACACTGCACGATAACGGCATGATGGCCTACGTTCAAAAAGCAAGCTTCGAAATGCAACGAATTGACGAAATCATTGCAAACTTCCCTATACCTGAAGTGGAAATCACCTACACTACAACCGAAGCAGAAGACCGCAATTGGAACGAAGAATGGGAACAAAACGGATTTAGACCTATAGAAATTGGTAATCGATTGTGCGTCCATGATTCACGACACGAAATTACCGAAAATTATGAGTTCAACATAAAAATCAACCCACAACAAGCTTTTGGTAGCGGAAGTCACCAAACTACTAGCATGATTTTGCAGTACTTGATGGACGAAGCTCTACAAGGCAAACGAGTTTTGGATGCGGGTTGTGGCACCGGAATCCTCTCCATTATGGCCTCAATGCGTGGAGCAGACAATGTATTTGCCTACGACATTGATGAATGGAGTGTACGCAACACAGAGCTGAACCTATCACTAAACAACATCCAGAATGTGAAGGTCGTAGAAGGTTATGCCGATGTACTTAAGACGCAAACACCATTCGATTTGATTTTGGCCAACATCAATCGTAATATCCTAATTCAAGACATGGAGGCATTCACCTCGGTATTAAAGAAAGGAGGCAAACTTGTATTGAGTGGATTCTATACTTCGGACATCCCCTTGATGCTCGAAACCACACAAAAATATGGCTTGCAACACAACATTACATCAGAAAAAGACGAATGGGCAATGTTGGTGTTTACTCTACAATAGGTGTTAAAGATTAACCTACTCCTTAATAGTAAGTTCCAAAAGTTCTTGTTCCGAACCGTTGAACACGTTGCAGTCAACATATCCCTTAATACCTTGTATGCGACCGCAGTCGGTGTGTTGCCAAAAGTGCCATGCTCCTTTGTAGGCTAACGAATCCACATAATAATGAGCTATCCAATAAGGATAGGCATCAAACATACGGTCGCTAAGATAGCGTTTCTTGAACTTATAACCTGTGTAAATTATAGGCTTTACACCCAAACTATCCTCTACAACATTCAACCACGTCTTTACCTCGGCACAAAGTTCTTTAGGTGTCAATGCACCTATTTTCTCAACATCAAGTACCGGCGCGAGGTCGCCTTTGCCTAAATGAGCATGTCGTAAATAGAACTCGGCTTGCGCCTTTCCCGATTCATCAGGTGTAAAGAAATGATAAGCCCCGCACAAAATACCACTTTCCTTTGCCGCATAAAAATTCTGTTCGTAGAACTTGTCCTTCAACGAAACGCCTTCGGTTGCTTTAATGATGGCAAAACATATCGGTGCCGACTTTATATCGGCATTACGCACCAACTCCCAGTCAATGACACCTTGATAATGTGAAACATCTATTCCGCGAACATCATAGCCATCGGGATAGTTCCCATCGCCATATATAGCCCTCCAACGGAATGAAAAAGGACTAACGAAGAAAGAATAAAAAACAAGCAAATAGATTGCAGCAGAAAGTATGCCGCCAAGCCAAAACACCCATACCGGCCATTTACTAAAGAAATGGTGACGTTTCGTCCCCTCTCTCTTCGAAGCCTTACTACGAGGTCTGGTTTTATTTTTCTTAAAGACGGACATGCTTTTATCTTGAATGTTTCATACAAACAAACTCCCCCTACGCTATTCTTGCAATAAGTGGTTTGTATATATATAATATAGGTATAGAAAAAAGTCCCCTATCCCGAAAAGGGAAGGGGACTTTAATGTTCATATATTCTTACTTAGCTTGCTCTAGTTGCAAAGTCTTAGTTGGCTGATCGCATACTTCAGTTGGACCAAAGTATTGGATTGGACCAGGATATACGAATGCTGTTTCCTTAGCCCACTTGTCGCGTTGTGCTGCGAAAGTCTTGAAAGGAGCTGCATCCAAACGTACCAAAGCCTTCTTGATAACCGGCTTCATTTCGCCGTGACGCTTTTCCATGTTCATCATCATTGTGATGGGCACACCACCGGCAATCCACTCAGCAGCAGGAGCTGTAGTATTCTTAACAATTGCCATGTAACCGGTCTTGCCATTAGCCATCAACATAGCTGCACTTGTACCCAATGCATAGCAATAGTCGGCATCGTAGTTAGAAGGAGCAGCACATCTTCCTTCGTAACCGAAGAAGTGATGCAAGGCTGAGAATTTGCCGTTAAACTTACCTTCTGCTTTCCAAGCAGCAAGCTTCGCAGCAACCATTTCAGACAACAACTTCTCTGTTTCGATAAGAGATACTTGTACGTTACCATGTGGGTCGCGCTCCATAGTAAGCTGAGCAGCTACACCCAATGGCAATGACTCGTAGATAGCCTTGTTTGATTCTGAAAGCTTACTCATGATCCACTCACGTTGTTCTTCTTTTTCGATGGCGGCAGCTTCAGGAGTTGCAAGAAGGTCATTCAACTCTGCGATAAGTTTCTTCATTGCAGGGATGAACTCGATAAGACCTTCCGGAATGAGCACAGTACCGAAATTATTACCGTCGGCTGCGCGGTTTGCTACGGTCTGAGCGATGTAAGTTACGATATCGTCCAAAGTTTGGTTCTTTTCTTCTACTTCTTCAGAGATGATGCAGACATTAGGCTGTACTTGCAAAGCGCACTCCAATGCAATGTGCGATGCAGAACGGCCCATAAGCTTAATAAAGTGCCAGTACTTACGTGCAGAATTAGCATCACGTTGAATGTTACCGATTACTTCAGCGTAAGTCTTACAAGCAGTATCGAAACCGAAAGAAGTTTCAATTTGGTCGTTCTTCAAGTCGCCGTCGATGGTCTTAGGACAACCGATAACTTGAACGCCATAGTTCTTTGCTGCGTAGTATTCTGCCAAAACACAGGCATTTGTATTAGAATCGTCACCACCAATGATTACAAGAGCCTTGATGTTAAGTTCACGAATAATTTCCAAACCTTTCTCAAATTGCTCTTCCAATTCAAGTTTAGTACGTCCTGAACCAATCATGTCAAAACCACCGGTATTGCGATACTCGTCGATGATGTCGGCAGTTAGTTCCTTATAATTGTGATCTACCAAGCCGCCAGGACCCAAGATAAATCCATACAATTTACTATCGGCATTTAGACGCTTGATACCGTCGAACAAGCCACAAATAACATTGTGACCACCAGGAGCCTGACCACCAGACAAAATAACACCTACGTTGATAGGAGCATATTCCTTTGCTTCACCCGGCACAAACTCGATAAGAGGCATACCATAAGTGTTAGGGAACAACTTCTTGATTTCTTCTTGGTCTGCTACTGATTGTGTAGGAGCACCTTCTTTTACGCTTACATTACCTTGCAATCCAAGTGGAAGCTTAGGTTGGTAAGCAGATCTTGCAATGTGCAATGCGCTTTTTTCCATACTTCGTATATTTAATAGTTTGTTAATGGTCTATTTCGTATGCAAAATTACGCTTTTTTTATGGAACATGAAAGTGTTAATCAGACAAAAAGATGATAATTTACACCTATCGTCACAATATCCATAAAATCAGACGCTCGTCACACCCCTAACTACATGCTCACCAAAATGTAACAACACGTACGTGTAGAACCCTCTTACACGTACGTCTTTTTTGCACTATCCGAGCATGTAAAATTACGATATCCCTCGAAGTCACTCTCATGCACGCCTAATCTAT